>CAZZIT010000021.1:0-3376 GCA_964654365.1 uncultured archaeon | reverse complement strand
GCTAAAAAAGTTTGGCTATGGTAGAGGTCATAATGTCTGGAGAAATACTGAAAACGATCTCGAGGGCGATCACGACCCTTGTGAGCGAGTGCAGGATGCACTTCCTTACCAAGGGAATCCATTCCCGTGCTGTGGATCCCTCGAACGTTGCGATGGTCATCGTCGATGTGCCGAAGGAGAGCCTCGAGAGCTACAGGCTGGAGTCTGAGAAAACAATTGGAGTCGACATGAACAGGATTTTCGAGATAAGCAAGAGCATAAATGCCAGAGATCTCGTAGAAATCTCGCTCGTCGATGATACAAATCTACGCATAAAGTCCGGCAGTCTCGATTACAGCCTTGCTCTCATCGATCCCTCCGCCATCAGAAAGGAACCGAGAATTCCAGAGCTCAACCTTCCTGCGAAGATAGTTTTGGACGCCGGAGAATTCAAGAAGGCAATATCTGCGACTGAGAAGGTGAGCGAGCACATAGTGCTCAAATCTGAGAGGAACGGCTTCACCATAGAGGCAAAGGGAGACGTTGAGAGAATGGTCTTCACGATGGCGGCTGGAGAGCTCAGGGAGTTCAACGGTGGTGAGGCAAGGAGCATGTTCAGTCTTGATTATCTGAAGGAATTCTGCAAGGTTGCTGGTTCTGGAGACCAGCTCACGATACATCTGGGCACGAATTATCCGGGAAGATTTTGTTTCGACCTCGTGGGCGGCAAGGTTCGCGTCGAGTTCATCCTCGCTCCGCGTGTAGAAGGCTGATGAAATATCTTCCAATTTTTAAGCTTCTTTCAGCCTATCCCTTTCTCAGGGTTTCTGTTCACGTTTTTAAAGACCTTAACATCTCCGAGGAACTTGGGAGGTATCGCGATGCGATTGAAATCGGTAAAAATCTGGTTATGACAGCTTTAAAGGGGCTGCACTCGAAAAAAGAGCCTTTGAAGAGTTTTTTCTGCGTTGGATGCGAGCTGAGCTGCTATTCCTGCAAAAGCGTTGGAAATTTCGAAGATTGCAATCTCTGCATGAAATGCTTCGAGAACTGCAGGTTCTCCTGTGGCATTGTGACGGACGAGGATATAAAAAGGAGTGCGAAGCTCTCAGTTCTTAGCTACGTCTCCGCCAAAATGTTAGCATCGAATCTCGAAGACTGGGTCAGGATGAGATTCGCAGTAAGGGAGGCAAATTCCTACGCAAGGGCATTGGAGGAGGAAAGGGACGAGGTTCTGAAACTCATCGCCCTCGACCTCGGAATAAGGCTGAAGGGATGGGATACGCATGTTTCAAGCTATGTTAGGGCATCATCAAGGATAAGGAGCGATGAATGGAGATTGCTGAACAGGAAGCTTTCAAGGGGCTTTGTTAAAACCACGAGGGGAGAAGTGCTGAGAATAGTCGAGGAATTCTTGAGGGAAAGAATATTTGAAAAGGTTGGATTCTACACCGAGCTTCTCGAACCATATCTGAGAGAATTACGGAGTGTTGCAGTTAGGGAAAGGAAAGTCGATCTCGAACTCGGAGAGGTGGATTTGAACTGTCTGCCACCATGCATGCTCGAAATTCTCACCGAGCTTCGGAGGGGGATGAACGTCCCCCATACGGCACGCTTTGCCCTGACCTCCTTTCTTCTCAACATCGGGATGGATGTAGAGGAAATTCTCGGGCTTTTCAAAACAGCTCCGGACTTTGACGAGGAGAAATCGAGGTACCAGATAGAGCACATTGCTGGAATGAAGGGAAAAGGAGCTGAATACAGCCCGCCGGCATGCGACACGATGAGGACTTATCAGAACTGCGTCGCCGACTGCAAAGTTTCCCATCCACTTAGCTACTACCAGAACTGTAAAAAAAGGAAAAAATCTACTTAATGCTACTTGCAGCCAGTTTTATGTCCTCTGCCTTTACTGTTTTTCTGCCTGCGTTGTTTGCAATCTCTGCAGACTTCTTGGCAATCTTCATTGCGTAATCCTCGATCGCTTTGGCAAGAGCAACCTTCGCATCCTCGCTTACTCTGATCGCCCCAGCCTTTTTCAAAAGTCTTTCAACAGGCGCAAGAGGCAGCTCCATCCGCATCTCCTCCAGTCAAAGATTTCTGCAACCAACTCTTATATAAATTTTTTCATTGTCTGGACTTTTTTTCTGTCGCATATGCTTTTGACCTGTCATCCGAACTTTCAATTCAAGCATCGGTATGTGGAATAAAAATTTGGCTTGCTTTGGGGCATTTCAATCTGTCAGATCTCGAGATCGTAGATGAGCTTCCCTCCAGCAATCCGCGCGTTCTCGCTCATTCTGTGGGGCAAAATTCCATTATCTAGGATGTGGAAAACTATGAAACCCATTAGGGTCAGATAATCTGCCAGAAATTTCCTGTGGCATTTCCAGAAGAATTTTTCGGCACACATCAGCGCGCAAGTCTTATGAGCTGCGATTTCGATAACTTTTTCTATCTCCTTTTCGAATTCCTCGGTCAGCATGAAGTCCGCATAGTTCCTGAAGCCCTTGCTCCTTATTGCTATGTTAGGCGAATTGGCAAGGATCTTCTTCCTGAATCCTCCGAGCCCCGGGATGTGGATGTACTCTATTCCAGCCTTTTGCAGTTCAATTCTCAGATTTTCGGCATTAAAATGCTCAAACCTCGATCTCGGAACCCTTCTTACATCTATCAGCACCTCTACACCATTCCCGAGCAAAAGAGCTAAGAAGGTTCCAGGGCTTAAATTTGAGTGACCGATCGTGTAGACCTTCAAATCTCCTGGATGTCGAGATGCTTCATCGCCTTCTCCGGGCTTATCTGGTAAGCGTGGATCACGCTCGTGACACTCCTAAAATCCCTCACATTGTGATTCACCATGAACTCAAGCACTCTCTTCCTCCTTTCCAGCTCCTCGTTCAGCTCCTTCACGCTCCAGCCCCTGTGCCTCCTTATGTCTTCGAGCGCCTTCGAAGTTCCGACCATCGCATGCTCATCCTTGACGCTGTCCCACTGGAAGACAGTAGAAGTCCTGAGCATCTTCGTGTGCGGATCCAGGCCAACTATTTCAGCTATCTCGATGTTCCTTCTCACCCTCCTGTCGTTCACGTAGGTCTGCGCCTGAACGCTTACAATGTTCAGCGCCTCGAGCATCGCCCTCGGCACATCTATCGGCGGATTCTCAAGGCGGTGAATCGCACCGCTCACGCTGTCCGCGTGAAGCGTTGAATAGGTTGTGTGCCCTGTCGTCATCGCCTGGAACAGCGTAAGCGCTTCCCTTCCCCTCACCTCTCCAACGAGTATATATTCAGGCCTCTGCCTCAAAGCAGCTCTGAGCAGATCGTACATGTCTATCTTTCCCTTCTCCCCGTGGAAGGCATCCCTTGTCACTGCCGGAATCCAGTTCTCGTGCGGG
>CAZZIT010000020.1:0-19747 GCA_964654365.1 uncultured archaeon | reverse complement strand
GCAGATCGGGACTGGAATATCAGAAGGGATTTAACCGGAAACCCGTTTTTCGCCGACATTCCAACAGGCCCCTACCGCAAGGGAGATCCGATGGTTTCAATCCTTTCGAGCGGAAACTACGAAGAAGCTTTCAGAAAGGTTAGAGAAAGAAAGGAACTTTTCTTGAAACTCATTTCGGAATGATTCTTAAAACCTTTGCCTTTTCACTCTGAATTGCATAGCTACCCGTTGAGGCTGGAACGAGACAGGAATAGCCCTTCTGAAGATCCGCCACACCTTTCTCGCTTCTCAGCAGGGCATAGCCTTCAAGGCAGAGCAGAAGGTTGAAGGTGTTTATTGTGAAATCCAATCTCCCGGCAACGTCGAGAACCTCAGCTGTAAAGAATTCTGTTTCGACCTTTCCCTTTTTGCCCCTCACTTCGAATTCCTGAGTTCTGTCAATTTTTATCGCTTTTTTAGCCTTTTCATCTTTCAATCCGTACGTCAGCTCCGAGTTAGTTGATATTTCGACAATTCTGGAATTTTCCGCAGTGTGCAGCACTCCCGGAGGGATCACGAAGGTATCGTAAATCCCGGACTCGAACTTATTCAGCTTCTCAAGCAAAAGCTTTTCATCGCCTATAATTTCCTCAAAATTCTCCTTAGTGAGATTCTCGGAAAGGCCTACGTAGACCGTTCCCCTCAGCATTATCCACGCTTTCTGCTTTTCCCCCTCTGTTTCGCCGAAGCTCTCAGCTACCTTTGCTGAAGGATGGACGTGAAGGTCAAGCCTCCCGGAAACGTCGATCAGCTTTACGAGCAGGGGAAATGCTGTATACTTATCTGAAAGCTCTCCAAGTATCTCCTTTTTCGCCTCCACGAAGAGTTCCGTCAGCTTTACTGAACCCTTTTTGAGAAAAACCTGCGAGGGATTAGAAGGATGAGCGGAGAACTCCCAGGATTCTCCAATTCCCTTCTTCCTGAAACCCTTCAGCAAGGAGATCCACTCTCCGCCCCAGGGCCTCTCAACGAGGTTCTCGGTTGCCTGAAATATGAAGCCAGGAAGTTCCATATTTCGAGTATTCGCCCCCGAATATATATTTTGCAGTGCTAATAGGGAGTTGCCAAACTCTCCTCATCCTTGTAAACGTGTTCGTCTATTATCATTTCGCCCTCCACAAGCGGATTCGGCTCCCTCACGGCTTCTATCCTGAAAAGACTCGAGGTGTACCAGTCGTAATCTGTTTTAATGCCCAATCTCCTGAAAATTGGAAGTTTTTCCTCAAATTGGGAATAGCTTTTCTCGCTCGCTGGATAGACGTTGAACTTCCTCCTTATATCCGTGATCACGAAGCCCATTTCGAGGACCATCCTCTCGATCTCAAACCACTTCTTTCTCGAGGCTTCAAGGGTTGTAAGGCCGAAGTAAGCGGAACTGCCTGCACCCTTCAACGTTGAAGCTCCTCTTGATAGGAACAGCTTTATTCCTGGCACGGTTTCTACGGGATCTGTTACGAAGACATCGAACTTGCGCCTTAGATCGTCGGGAAAGGCTCTCTGCACGTCGTAAATCCTCGCCTCAACTTTGAGTCCGTATTCCCTCGCAACAGAATTTATGAAGTTGACCAGCCTCTCATCTATGTCGACGACTACAACTTTCTCCGGCAAACCCGTGAGGGAGGCTGCGATGCTGAAAAGGTCATCGTCACCGACGACGAAAATTTTTCCATAGAGATCTCCTCTTTCATGAATGAACTCGAGCCTCCTTATAACGCCCTCCTCGCTTATGAATCCCTGATCGAACTTCTCAGCTGCTGGAGGGCGATTCTTTGTGATTTCGAGGAATTCCCTAAGAACCTTTTGAAAAAAGGGATCTATGCCGTATCCCGTTCCCCCGCATTCCTTACAAGTCGCCGCAGAGCTCAGAAAACCTTTTGCAAGCTCTCTACCCTTAGGAGTCAGCCTGACTTTTACCCCAGCGACTTCCAAAATCCCTTCCTTCTGCATTTTTTCAAATATCTCGAAAAATTCAGGTAGAGAGGCATCCTGGCTATCTATAAGCCTGTATACGCCCATCTCTCCGCCCAAGAGGCTTTGAAGCAGCTGAACCTCGATCCTATCCATTTTCTAACCCCGATCCAGCATGTAATGTCTGTATGACTTCGGTTTAAACCTCTCGAGGAAGAGTTTAAAAGCTTTCTCCGCCTTCATTGCATCGCCGCATGTGAAAATGTCGAGGTTAACAAGCTCGTATTCGGGCCAAGTGTGAATGGAGACGTGACTTTCAGAGATCAAAACAATTCCCGTAACTCCGTGGGGATTGAACTGCTTGTAAACACTACCCACTCTGTTCAGACCCGCCTCATCCACCACCTCCTCCACTATGGAGCGCACGGTTTCCTCCCATGAGATAAGCTCCGGATTCACCCCGTAAAGTTCTGCAATTATATGCCTGCCTACTATCATAGTCATCACCCTCCATCGAGCTCACCTCCACCTCCTGTTCAACTTCTGACAAATTTTTAAGCCAATATCTCAGTTCAGACGGCTTTCTACAGCATTTGTCCGAATTACACAATTCCAGTTAAGAAAAACTTGAGTCCGCTTGATTTTTAAATTTTTCGCTAAATTTGAACTGATTTCTAATCTCAAAACTCGACCAATAGATTCCTGTTGATGCCGAACCAGGATATTTCTGGCGCATTTTTACCAATTCTGACATAATTCGCAAATTTGCCCCAATTTCTGGCCAAAAAGCGAAAAAATTAGTATTTTTGATTCGGATAATTTTAGTAGCTCCTCGCCGAAACAGCTAAAGAGCCTTTACTTCCGCAAACGATGCAACTACCTTCCTTTTCGACATTTACAAAATCGGGTATCTCCTCAAACCATCCGAGAAGCTTTCCACCGCATTTCTCTATCTCTTCACCGCATTCTCTGTTTCTGCAGAGATGCATGATTGAAACGTAATCTTTCACAATCTCCGGGAGTTCGGAGAGCTCGCAAACGAATTTTAGCTTCTTCAAAATCTCCCCGACAGCCTTATCTCTGAGCCTTCTCCGCATTTCTTCGCCCCATTTTCTTATCCTTGCCTCACTTATCTCACCGATCGGAACTGTGAACTTTTTCCTTTCATCTCTGAACGAAACAACGACTTCCCTGCTCTCCGCCTCCTTAGGCCCGATTTCGAATCGTAGCGGAACGCCTTTCAGTTCCCACTTGTAGTATTTCGCCCCCGGTCTGTCTTCGCCTGTGTCGAAAACAAATCTGAAAGATCTTATCTTCTCCAAGAGCTCCTTAGAAAACTCTAGCACCTTTTCCTCTTTTCCCTTGTAGAATATCGGGATTACCACGATCTGTATTGGAGCAACCTCGAAGGGAAGAACGAGGCCGAGATCGTCGCCGTGTATGCAAATGAGTGAGGCTATGCATCTTTCAGAAATACCGTAGCAGCTCTGGTGAACGTAGTGGTGCTCCCCATCGACGCCCTCATAGGTTATATCGAAGGTTTTCGCAAAGTTTTCGCCCAAATGGTGCACGGTGCCGATCTGCAAGCTCCTTCCGTCGGGCATTACGGTGTCGAAGGCTATCGTGTAAACAGCCCCGGGGAACTTGTCCCAATCGGGTCTGCGGATCACCATGTAGGGAATTGCGAGGAAATCGTAGAACTCCTTGTAATATCCTATGGCCTTCTTAACCTGTTCCTCCGCCTCCTCGTAGTTTTTGTGAGCTGTATGAGCCTCCTTGAAGGAAGTTATCTCCCTAAGCCTTATTAGCGGTCTGGTATGCTTTGTTTCGTATCTGAAAGTGTTGACGATCTGGTAAACCTTGAGCGGAAGATCGGCATGGTTTCTGATCCAGAGTTTGAACATGGGATACATCGCAGTCTCGCTCGTGGGGCGCAAAGCCAGCTTCACGTCCAGTGGCGTAAGCCCGCCGTGTGTGACCCAGTAGACCTCATCTTCGAAGCCTCTTATATGCTCACCCTCTTTTCCGAGCTCTGTTTCGGGTATAAGGGCAGGAAAATACACCTCGCTGTGCTCCCTGTCCATGATCTCCCTGAGCTTCCCGTAGACCAGTTGTCTTAGCTTGAATCCAAACGGGAACCAGACGTAGAGTCCCTTCACAGGGTATCTTACATCCATTATTTCCGCACTCTGTATGAGCTCGTGGAACCACTCTGAGAAGTTTTCCTTGCTTGGCAAACTCATCGGGTTAAGTCAGCCCTCGCTATTTATTTTTTATCGAAGTCGAGGGTTAAGGATAAAAAATTGGATTAAGCGATTTTTTCAAACTGATCCTTCGTTGCCCCGCACACAGGGCAGACCCAGTCCTCTGGAAGCTCCTCCCAACTCGTTCCCGGTGGGATGTTGCTGTCTGGATCTCCTTCCTCCTCATTGTAAACGTATCCACAAACACTGCACTGGTATTTGGCCATTCAGAACACCAAACACGTTTTTGCGAGAAAGTATATATATCTGTCGGGGTTTCTGTTTTGGGGATAATATTGGTGGTGCTAGTTCCTGAGAGGGATCTAAGCTTCAGGAAGGCCTTAAGACAGATTGTCCCCGTTCTCTATCTCTGTCTAATCTTCGACATTTTCGCAGGATTCTTTCTCGGAAGCAATTTTGAGAAATTCATCGAGCAATACCCTGCCCTTCTGATCGTTTTGCCCGGGCTTATGGGGCTTCGTGGGAATGTATTTGGAGCGATGGCCTCGAGACTTTCAACAGCATTCTACCTCGGTTCCTCAGAGCCAGATTTCAGAGATCGGTACGTTGTAGCGAACTCCCTTTTCTCGGTGTGGCTTGCAACAGTGCCTGCATTGATCCTGCTCTTCGTGGCGTTCTTAAAATACAGGGACCTAAGCACAATGTCTGCTGTTGCCCAGATCGCAATGAGTTCGAGCGTCGTTTCCGGAGTAATCCTGTCCGTGTGCACAGCCGCAGTTGTGATAATGGCCTTCAAAAGGGCGATTGATCCCGACAGCATTTCGGGGCCATTCATAACCTCTGTTGCAGACCTGATCACGATCCCGTCGCTCGTCTTCTTCCTGCTCATAGCCAGTATACAAGGAAGCTGGATCTTAGCGATTCTCATGTGCCTGATCCTGCTTTTCTCCTTCTCTTACTCGCTGAAGGATAAGAAGAACTGGACGATCTACAGGGAGTCCGCCGCGATCGTGTTCCTCCTCTCAATGATTCAGATCGTCACTGGAAACGTCCTTGAAGAGTTTTCGGAACTCGTATATCTCTCAGTATTCATCGGTTTTGCATATCCTGCAATCATCGACCAACTGGGCAACTATGGCTCGATCGTGGTAGCAAGGACTTCTACCTCACTCCATCTTGGAGAAATAGAGAAACCCTATCTGAAAAGAGCACTCAGGGACATGAAATTTATCATGCTAACAGTTCCGTTCGTCTTCCCCTTCATATCATTCATTCCAATCCTCATAGCATACCTTTACCTTGGCTTCGTATCGGTGAACCCACTTTCTATGGCCCTCTTCTTCTTCAGCTTTGTCCTTGTGGTCTTTTTAGTCCTTCTTCTGTCCTTCTACATCGCAATCCTTCTGCAGAGGCTCAAAGTAGACCCCGATAACGGCGGAATTCCCTTAGTAACCACAATCTCGGACGTCCTCGGCACAGTTTACGCAGTTTTCGTCGCGTGGATCTTCATTACCTTCTGAAATGCAGGAAAAGAAGGAAAGATACCACGGAAATCGATACAAGTGTCAGTAACTGCAAAAGGAAGTGATCCGGAGCATGAGAAACTGACAGAGGTCCGATCTTCTCCGCTGTAGCTGGTTCTACACTCTCTCCAATCTTCTGAACAACCCGGAAAATGCTTGCTACCGCAGAGATCACCGAGGCGCTAAGAGATACAATCGATGCCATTATTCTGGCTTTAACGCTATTCAAACCTCTTTCGGTTATCTTGTAGTAAACCCACTTCCCCCTCTCAACCCTCTCAACCAAGCCGCTCGACTCGAGCCTTTCGAGGTGATAGCTCGCAGTGGTCTTTGAAAATCCAAGAGCTTTCGATAGTTCCGATATTGTGTGTGGCCTTTCCCTGAGCTTGAGGAGGATCTGGAGTCTTGTTGATGCCAAGAGTTCGAGCACGAAGAGATGCTGTGCAAAAAAAGATTAAATTTTTTGTTTCGTATTATTTTATAAAATTTAGGATTCCAATTATTGGCGAGAGCACGATCAATCCTGCGATGCAAATTCCCGCCAGTATGGAAATCGTCGCCTTGAGCCTGTTCATGCTTAAAAGAGAGGCAAGAAGACATGCTGTCCATGCACCCGTAACTGGAAGTGGCACGGCAACGAAGAGAACGAGTCCAAAGTATCCGTACTTCTCGATCAGGTCCTTTTTACTCCTCACCCTGAGCTCTATTTTCTCATAGGTGTTCCAGACGAAATCGAAACGGCTTGCAAGCTTTAAAAGTTTATCCAAGGCGATGAGCAAAAAGGGAACCGGCAGGAAGTTCCCCAGAACCGAAAGAATGTAAGCTTCAACCGGATTAAGACCCAGGTAAATCGCAAGAGGAATTCCAGCCCTAAGCTCTAAAACCGGAGTTGCCGATACGATCAGAACGGAGAGAAAGCTCATTTTCAACCCCCTTTACGAGCTTGTAAACGAACTCGTTTGCCGCACAGCTGAGCCCAAGCTCCCTGCACTTCTCGATTATAACTCCATTTATATAATCTATCTCGGTTCTTTCCCCCTTTTCGATGTCCTGAAGCATCGAAGACCTGTTTTCTGCCGTTGCCATCGCAATCCTCCTCAATTCCGAAATTGCGTCGAAATCGTATCCCAATCTCCTCATGAGCTCTTCGCCCTCCCTCGCAATCAGAACTGCGAGGCTCCAGAGATACTCGTTCTCGACTATTCTGCCATTTCTTACCCTGCAAATTGCTGTAAGTGGATTTATTGCAGAATTTACAACGGACTTAGCCCATATGCGGAAATCGATGTCGTTAACGAGTTCTAAACGCAGTCTCGAGTTCCTCAAAATTCTTTCCACCTTTCTTCCGAGAGCGGTATTCGGCAAATACACGAAACCCTCTCCGGCGTATACGACGTGTCCGAAGTCTAAAAGATTAGCCCCATAACTCGTAACACCTCTAACGACCTTTTCAACGTATTTTTCAATGATTTTCTCAACGCCGATTCCATTCTGCACCGTAAAGACGATTCCTGGGTCAACTTCGCCTAGGGCCTTTCCTGCTTCGTCAGTCTCATAGGCCTTCACTGTGAAGAATGTTAACTCCGCATTTTGCGGCCTGTCCGAAGCCTCAACCTCGAGTTCAGCGTTCATCAGCCCGGAAACTACCAGCCTCTTTTTTATTGCCTCAAGCTGTTTACCTCTCGCAATAAAAACTACCTTGTAGCCAGAAAGCTGAAGCAGAGCTCCGAATAGGGAACCGAGCGCCCCTGCCCCCATGATCTGGATCATCAAAGTATGTTTGCACAAAGAATATTAATCTGATGCAAACGGAAAACTGTGATCACGCCCTGGGAAGTTGAAGGTGTCGTGGACTACAGAAGGCTTCTCGAAGAATTCGGGATCAGTCCCTTTGGCGAATTTTTGAACTCAATACCCAATCCTCACCGCTTAATGCGCCGTGGAGTAATTTTCGGGCACAGGGATTACTGGCGGATAGCGGAAGCGATGAAAAAGCGGGAGGAGTTCGCAGTGATGTCGGGCTTTATGCCGTCAGGTGCGATTCACTTCGGGCACAAGATGACGATGGACGAGATCGTGTGGCATCAGAAGAACGGGGCAAAGGCCTTCGTGGCAATAGCAGACATGGAAGCCCACTTAGTCCGCGGATTGAGCTATGAAAAGACCAAGCAGATTGGAATGGAATACGTGAAGAGCATAATCGCTCTCGGACTTGAAGAGGATGCCCTGATCTACTTCCAGTCAAAAAACGATCTTGTCAAGGATCTCGCATACGAGCTTTCTGCTGAGGTGAATCTGAACGAAATGAGAGCGATTTACGGATTCACGGGAGACACTACAGTTTCGAAGGCCTTTGTTTCTCTGATTCAATCTGCGGACATCCTTCAACCCCAACTAAAAAATTTTGGCGGTCCCAAGCCTGTGGTTGTCCCCGTGGGGGCTGATCAGGATCCACATCTGAGGCTGACGAGGGATCTGGCGTCGAGAATAAACATATTCTCATTCGAGACAATCGGAAACGGTCTAAGGGTAAGAAGCAGGAAAGAAGAAATGCTTGAAAAGCTTAAAGAGCTCGGGTTTGAGTTTAAGAAGTTTGAAGGCCACGTTGACATTTTTGGAGATCCTCAGGAGATAGAGAAGTCCTTAAGAGAGCTCGAAATAGATCTTGGTGGGTTTGGCTTCGTTCCTCCCAGTTCAACCTACCACAAATTCACAACTGGTCTCAATGGAGGGAAGATGAGCTCGAGCAAACCTGAAAGCTACATCTCTCTCCTCGATTCTCCCGAGATAGCAGTTAAAAAGCTGAGGAATGCGCTAACCGGTGGCAGAGCGACTGCAGAAGAGCAGAAAAGACTCGGCGGTGCGCCTGAAAAGTGCGTTGTGTTCGAATTCTACACCTACCACTTAGTAGAGAGCGACGCAGAGCTCAAAAAGCTTGAGGAAGATTGCAGGAGCGGAAAAATGCTCTGCGGTTCATGCAAAAGGTATGCTTCCGAGCTCCTTGCAGAATTTCTAAAGGAGCACAGGGAAAAAAGGGATGAAGCTGAGGGAAGGATTGGCGAATTCAACATCCTTTACTGATTTTCGGCTATTTCCCTTCTCTTGCTCTCATCTCGATGCGGGCAACCTTCTTCTCCCATTCAGAGACAACAAATCGCTCTCTTGAAAACACGAAGTGGAATGCGAGGCCTATACCCCAGCCTAAGGACACCCAGTAAAACCACAGAGTTTCAGGAGAAATCAGGAGGTTTACTGTCGTCAGGAAAGCGTTTATTATTACGTATGCAGAAAGATGAGCTAAGAACCCCTTCTTCGCGTCCTCTATCTCTGCCTCCTTCCAAGCCCTTTTTAAGTCCTCAACAGAGACCATGGATATCTCCCGTAACTCATCCTTAAAAATTTTGTTGGGCTGATTAAGCCTCAAAAAGCAGATTCATCAATTGCTGGCGGAAGCAAGAGCGAAAAGAATAAATTTCTTACAAATGCATTGATTTCATGTCCAAAATTTTGGATTTGCTGGAAGGGAGGGTTCTCTTCACCCTTGTCATAGGCAACACGAGGACTGCCGAGATTCCGGGCATAACGGTTGCGGGAGCAAACATTGACCTGATAAAGTATACGCCACCAGCGGATGCAGAACTGCTGTACCATGGCAGGTGCCTGAGCATTGACTCGATTCCAGCGACGCCAGACGGAAAACCGACGCCTGCACTTATTTCCTACACTGTTCTTAGGTTGACCAAAATTCCGATTCTTGTAGTAGATTCTGGGCTGATCGTGAAGCCGAAGATCCCGTACGTGACACTCAACGCTCCAGTTGGCGGAAACATTGCGGTTGAACGCGCTATGAGCTACAAAGATGCTGAGAAGGTAATTGAAAACGGCAGAATCCTTGGAGAACAGCTTGCAAAGCTCGCTGACCTGATAGTGATAGGAGAGAGCATTCCAGCGGGAACAACCACTGCTGGAGCTGTGCTCAAGGCTCTTGGCTTTGAACCGAGGGTTTCTTCGAGCATGCCGCAGAATCCAGTTGAACTGAAGCGAGGAGTTATCGAGCAGGCAGTTAAAAGGCTGAAGAGCAGAGATCCGATCGAGATAATCTCAGAAGTTGGAGATCCCGTTATCGCTGGAGTTGTCGGAATTCTCAGCGGATGCAGAAGGGCTTTGCTTGCCGGGGGAACGCAGATGGTGGCGATTGCCAACCTTGCAAAAAGGATTTCGGACTGCGAAATCGCAATCGCTACTACCGAGTTCGTCGCAAAGGATAAAACCGCCGATCTCTCGCTTGCGCCCTGCGATATTTTTGTTGCAAAGATTCCGCTTGCAGAATCAAGGTATCCCGGACTCAGGGCCTACGCAGAGGGATTTGTGAAGGAGGGCGTTGGAGCCGGCGGACTTTCATTCCTCTCTTCAAAACTTGGAATCAGTGAGGACAGATTCCTTGCAGAAATCGAGAGAGACTACGAGAAAATCGTGCTGAAAAAATGAAAAAGCGCAAAACCTTTTTAAGTCAAAAATCAAAATTTTTTTCATGCTGAGAATAGTAAACCTGAGTGTCGAGGTCGACGGTAGAAGGATTTTGCAAAACATCAATTTATACATAAAAAAGGGTGAAACAGTTGCGCTCTTCGGCCCCAACGGAAGCGGAAAGTCGACTCTTCTGAACGCAATAGTCGGAAATCCTGCGTATAAGATCGCCGGTGGAAGGATAATTTTCAAAAAGGTGGACATAACGAACATGCCGACAGACCAGAGGGTAAAGCTCGGCCTCGGAATGTCATTCCAGAATCCGCCAAAGATCAGCGGGGTAAAGCTGATCGATATCCTGCGCCACTGCGCGAAGCTGAGCGGGATGGGTGAGGAGAAGATCTTCGAGTTCGCCGAGAAGCTCAGGATGAAGGAACACCTAAGCAGATCTGTAAACTTGGGCTTTTCTGGCGGAGAGGTGAAGAGATCAGAGATCCTCCAGTTGCTCCTGATGAATCCAGACTTTGTTCTTCTCGACGAACCCGACAGCGGTGTCGACCTCGAGAACATCGCAATAGTAGGCTCCGCAATAAGTGAGCTTCTACAGAGAGAAAGGGAGGATCGGGATAAGGGCGGGCTGATAATAACGCATCAGGGGCACATCTTAGACTACGTCTCTGCAGACTACGGAGTCATCCTTTACAAGGGAAGGGTTGCATGCGTTGGAGATCCGAAGGACATAATTGCGCAGATAAGGAAAAACGGCTATGAGGGGTGTGTTGCAAGATGTCTGAAGGACATGGAGTAGATATCGAAAAGCTGAAGGAAGTTGGCATCGAACTAGATCCGAAGAAGCGCTCTGGAACGTTTCTCCAGAAGGATCAGGAACCCCTGAAATACGCATCATTCTACGAAGGCGTCGAAGTGATGAGCATAAAGGAAGCGATGAAGAAATACGAATGGGTCAGGGACTACTTCTGGAAGGTCTTGAAGAGAGATCAGGATGAATACACCAAGGAAGCAGACAGCGAAGAAGCGAATGGCTACTTCATAAGGGCACTGCCTAACGCAAAGGTAGAGATCCCTGTTGAAGCTTGCCTCTACCTTCACAGAGTTGGAAAGCAGAAGGTTCACAACATAATAATCGCCGAGGAAAATTCTGAGATAAACATAATCACCGGCTGCACTTCTGACAGGGCCGCAGTGGGAATGCACATCGGAATTTCCGAATTCTTTGTTAAGAGAAATGCAAAGCTGACCTTCACGATGATCCACAGCTGGCACAACGCCATCGAAGTTAGGCCGAGAAGTGCAGCGATCGTCGAAGAGGGTGCGACATTCATTAGCAACTACATCCTTCTGAACCCAGTAAAGCTTGTGCAGATGTATCCCACCGCTTACGTTGGTAGAAATGCACGGGCCGTTTTCAGCAGCGTTATGGTGGCACTTGAAGGTTCAAGCATCGATTCCGGCTCGAGAGCAGTGCTTAAGGAAAGCGGAGCCAGTGCAGAGATAATTTCAAGAACGATAAGCAAGGGAGGAAAGGTGATCGCCCGTGGGCAAATAATAGGCGAGGCAGAAGGGGTCAAGGGGCACCTCGAGTGCAGGGGCCTGATACTGTCGGAGAAGGGAGAGATAAACGCCATTCCTGAGCTAATAGCAAAGCATCCAAATGTCGAGCTAAGCCACGAAGCTGCAATCGGGAAGATTGCAGAAGAGGAAGTCTTCTATTTGATGTCGAGGGGTTTGAGCAGAGATGAGGCTGTATCCGCAATCGTTCGGGGCTTCATGGAGATCGAGATCAAGGGACTCCCAGAAGTGCTGAAGGCCGCGATAGATAGGGCGATAGAGGAAATGAAGGACGCTTTATGAAGGCCTACATCGAAGTGGAGTGCGACAGGGATTTACTCAGCGTTCTTAAGCCCGAAGAGACGAAAGCAATTAGCGAAGCAAAGATTTATCAATCTGAAGGAAAGCTCAAACTCGAGATCGTTGCCGAGTCAATTTCAGACCTCAGGGCCGCGATCAACTCGTGGTTGAGGCTGATAAACATGTGTTTAGAGATAGAGGTGTTGGTATGAGCGAACTTCCTCCGCAGGTTCAGAATCTGGTTGCCCAACTGCAGCAGATACAGCAGCAGCTTCAGCTTGTAGTCACCCAGAAGGCACAGGTTGAGGCGATGCTCGAGGAAACGAAGCAGGCAATTGAAGAACTGCAGAAAACTGGGGACGAAGCAACGGTTTACAAGGCGGTCGGGAGCATCCTCGTAAAGGAGGAGAAGGGCAAGGTTCTTCAGGAGCTGACAGAAAGGAAGGAGAGCTACGAGATCCGAATAAAGACCCTCGAAAGGCAGGAGGAGAGGCTGAGAGAGAGGTTTGCGGAACTGCAGAAAAAGCTTCAGGGATTCTTAGGCCCCTCCGGAGGCTGAATTACTTAATCAGATACTCCAGAATTTTTTCAAGTTTCTCCCTACTAATTTCCCTGCTTATTCTCAGAAATTTTCCGCTGAAGGCGACAAAACCCTTATCGAAACGGTATGCAATTTTGAATGGATATATCCTGCAGAACTTTCCACCGATTTCGCTCAGGTCTGCATTGGGTAGATCGAAGTCGAGTTTCAGAGTAAAGGAGAGGTCATCTCCCACAGCCACCACTCCATCAAATTCCCTCCTCAAAGCGCTCTGAAGCTCCCATGGCTTCCAGTCCCTTGAGTTTGCAACCTCGTAGAGCTTTAAAACGACCTCTTTCGTAGCTCTTTCACCACCTCGACGATCCTCGGCAAAATTTCTCCAGCCTTTCCCTTCAGAATGTAATCGGAAACACGCTCACGGGTGAGAGGGGTTTCTTCGAAGTTCACTTCCACAACCCTTGCCCCTCTTCTCTTCGCAACCCTCGGAAGCTCAGCTGCCGGATAAACCACTGCTGAAGTCCCGCAGACGAGCATTAAATCGCATTTCATGGCTTCAGAAAAACTAAGCTCGTATACATCGCTTGGAATTGGCTCGGTGAAGTAAACGACATCCACCTTAAGCGGGCTTCTGCATTTTCTGCAAAGAGGTACCTTTTTCTCTCTGATCTCCTCCTCAAATTCCGATCTCGGAAATCTGCACCCGCAATATATGCACCTGAGCTTGTATATGCTCCCATGAAACTCGAGCACATTTTTGCTTCCAGCCTTCTGGTGTAGGCCGTCGATGTTCTGGGTTATAATGGCCTTTAAGATACCCATCTCCTCAAGCTCCGCCAGCGCGTAATGCGCTAAATTTGGCTTCGCTCTTTCGATCATCTCGTAAAAGGGAGATTTAAGGGCTTCCTCCCAGTATTCCCTTGGGGTTTCTAAAAATTTTCCGAAAATTTCGTATGACCTTCTTTCCGCTTCAGGATCCCTCGTCCAGATTCCAGATGGACCTCTAAAATCAGGAATCCCACTCTCGGTCGAAATACCAGCGCCCGTGAAGGCAACCGCGTGTTTTGCATTTAAAAGATCCGCTGCGCATCGCCTTATGAGCCCGGGATCCATAAAATGAGAATGAGATCAAGTTTATTATTTTAGCGGCAAAACAAATGCGATGCTATGCGAAAGATGTGCGGAAAGAGTGAAAATCGATGATAAAGGCAAACTCGGGACCTGCCCGATCTGCTGTGGTATCTACGGGAAACTCGACGAAATAGCGCTAAAAATTTTAGAAAATCTGGATTTCGAATTTGAAAGCTTCCAGGTTGGGATAAAAAGCGAGGGGAGTTTCAAAGCCCTGCAGGAGTTCTTCGAGCTCAGAGGAATAGACTACGACTTAAAAATAGAAATAAAAAACGAACTGCAGAGTAGATTGAAGAGTCTCACAGGAAAGAAGCTCTCAGTCGAGCCCGATGTGCTGATCCTTCTGAATCCGGAAGACCTGAGCTTCGAGATCTCGATCAGACCCATATACATTTACGGGAGATACATAAAGAGGATAAGGAACATATCGCAGACGAGGTGGCTCTGCGGAAAATGCGATGGAAGAGGTTGCGAGGTCTGCAATTACACGGGTAAAAGATATCTTTATTCCGTTGAAGAACTCATATCGATTCCCGCAATCGAGCTCTTTGAGGCTGAAAAAGCCGTTCTTCACGGTTCTGGAAGGGAGGATGTCGATGCAAGGATGCTCGGCTCTGGAAGACCATTCGTTTTGGAGGTCGTCAAACCGAGGAAGAGAAAAGTCGATCTAGAGGAGCTTCAGAAAAGGATCAACGAATTTTGCGGTGGAAAGGTTGCTGTGAGAGATTTGAGCTACGCAAATTCTGGCGACATTGAGAGAGTGAAGGAGGGAAGATTCAGAAAGGT
Source organism: uncultured archaeon (assembly GCA_964654365.1). Classification (GTDB taxonomy): domain Archaea; phylum Halobacteriota; class Archaeoglobi; order Archaeoglobales; family Archaeoglobaceae; genus WYZ-LMO2. Next base: position 5,282 of record CAZZIT010000020.1, on the reverse strand, counting down.
TTACAGGGCCAAGGTTGTATTTGACAGGGAGGTGAGCAGAGAGGAACTTGAGAGAGCACTGGCAGAATTGATTGGAGAGATAAGGCAAAAGACCCCCGAAAGGGTCTTGCACAGAAGGGCTGACAAACTAAGGATCAGGAGGCTTTACGGGGCTGAAATTTTAGCACACTTTGGCAGAATTGCTGTTTTGAGGTTTGAAGCTGATGCCGGGCTTTATATAAAGGAACTCGTTAGCGGAGACTCCGGAAGGACGGAACCAAATCTTTCAAAGAATTTCAGAGCCCACGTTGAGAAGCTCGACGTAATTCAGGTTCTTGACAGGGCATAGGGAGTTCAACGACAACCAAAACTTTGATAAATCTAAGGCAATACAGGCAGTGAAGCCCCGTGGGGTAGCGGTCAATCCTGCGGGACTCTGGATTCCGCGACGCCGGTTCGAATCCGGCCGGGGCTACTTTTTTAAGGAGAACGTTTAATAATTCCCCTCAGACTTCAACTGTGCTCGACGATCTCTTCTGCCCAAAGTGCAAGAGACTTAAGAGGAGATGCACTTGCGGAAGCAGCGTGAGGGAGAGAAATATAGACCTGCTAAAAAGGAACTACAAAGAGTTCCTCCTCCCTCTATTCGATTGTGACGATGAAATCGTCTTCTACGAGGTTTTCAATCCATTTAACGAGTTTCCAACCGAAAAAATCGATTTTCTCTCCCCTAATTTGCAGAAGGCCCTGAAAAGCAGAGGAATTGATAGGCTTTATCCATTCCAGAAGAGGGCAATGGAGGTATTGCTCGAGGGAAAAAATGCAGTAATAACTGCTCCTACGGGCTTCGGGAAAACTGAGGCATTCACGATTCCAATGCTTGAAAAAGCTCGCAAAGGAAAGGCCATCGTATTTTACCCGACAAAGGCACTTGCAAAGGACCAGGAGCTGAAGATCAAGCAATATGCCGAAACTGTTGGCCTTAAGGCCGTGAGATTCGATGGAGATTCGAGTTATGACGAAAAAAGGGCGGCAATCAGCGGTTCTGCAGACATACTGCTTACGAACCCCGACATGGTCGATTACCACCTCAGAAATACCCCTGCATTCCGCTCAGTAGCGAGGGAGGCAGTTTATGTTGCGATTGATGAGCTTCACGTGTACACGGGCTTCCTTGGCTCGAACATGCACTACCTGATGAAGAGACTTTCACGATTTGCAGACTTTCAGATCGCATGCTCCTCGGCGACTCTGGCCAATGCAAAGGAGTTTGCGGAAGAGCTCTTTGAAAGGGAATTCGTTCATGTGCACGGAGAGCACAGAAAGACGCCGCTGAACCTCGTCATGAGGGAGTGTAAGAGCATCTATTCCGCAATTCTCGATATCGTCAGGGCTTATCCGAATAGGAAGATCCTGATCTTTGGAAACAGCTACAGAACCGTCGAGACGATAAACTGGATGTTAAGAAGGGCAGGAATAAGTTCTGCAGTGCACAAGGGCGGTTTGACAAAGGATGTGAGGGAAAGTGTTGAAAGAGATTTCAGGGAGGGAAGGTTGAGGGTTGTTGTTGCAACGCCCACACTCGAACTGGGCATAGATGTCGGAGACGTTGACATGGTCCTTTCAGAGCTCGTTCCCTATGCCCAGTTCTTGCAGAGAATAGGAAGAGCTGGAAGAAGGGGGCAGGAGAGCATAGGGGTTCTTCTGCTCCGCGTAGACGATCCGATCTCGACCTTCTACAAGAGCAATCCGAGAGAATACCTTCTGAACGAGCCAAATGGATACGTTGAGAAGAGAAACGAAGAAGTGATGCGCTACCAGACTCTATCGATGATCCATGAAAAGCCAACCAAGCCAGAAGAGCTTGATCCCGAAATTTTGAGAGCTCTAATTTCTGAGGGCTACGTGATTCCGGGAAAATTTCTGTCAATAACTGAAAAGGGCCTGAATCTAATCAGGAACTTTTCGATGCGCGGTATCGGCGAAAGAGTGAAGATGCTCTGCGAGGGCAGGGAGATAGGGGAAAGGGTATTGCCTGTTGCGATAAGGGAGCTTTATCCCAATGCGCTGATTATTCACGATGGAAGGAAGTACAGGGTAAGAGAGATAGACCTTGAGGAACTTTACGCAGAACTTGAGCCGTTCGAAAGTGAAGAAATAACGGATCCACTTTACACCTCCATTCCGAAAATAATAAGGGTTGAGGACAGAATAGAGGAGCCCGTCGAGGCCTTCTACACAACGCTCGAGGTGAAGATCTCGGTCTACGGCTACGTAAAGCGGGATCTCTTAAGAGAAAGGAAAAGCATTCATTACTTGGACGAGGAAGTTGTTTACACCTACAGAACCAAGGGATTCGTCTTCTCGTGCCCATTTCCTGAGTTCAGAGAGCATGAGGACTTCTTTGCCGGGAGCTTTCATGCTGTCGAGCACGTTTTGATTGAATCTACAAACGGACTTACTGGAGGAGGTAGCAGGGAAATGGGTGGAATTTCCGTTCCCGAGGGCGACATATTCGTTTACGATGCCACGATTGGAGGCAACGGACTCAGCAAGCTCCTATTCAAGAGACTCAGAAGGGGATTTGAAATATCGCTTCAGATTCTCGAGAGCTGTGACTGCAGAAGAGTTGACGGATGTCCAAAGTGCACCTACAGCTACCAGTGTGGAAACAACAACAAACCGCTTAACAAAGAGGGTGCGAAGGAAGTTATAAGGCTAATTCTCGGGGGCAAGAATGTGAAGACCAACTGGAAAAAATATGTGGAAAGTGCAGATTTCCGCTACTTTCCCTGAGCTTCTAGGACTGCCAATCCTCTAACAGCCTTGAAGACCCTTTCAAGTTCTTCTTCCCTGCCGATCGCCTTCATGATGCCGTAGCAGAGCTTCATTATTGCATTCCTGTGCTCAACCTTCTGCCTGAAGATCTGCACGGGGAGAATTTTCATGGAATCGTATTCGTAGAAATACTCGTTTTCGATGCCAGCGGATTCAAAAAACTTTTTTATCTGAAACAAAAGCAGATGGAGGTGCACGATCTCCTCCTTTCCGAACTGGCCAGACATGTCATGGAGCTTGTAGCTTAATATATAAAACTGTCGTTAGTTGAGATTTTAAAAAGCTTTTTAAGCCGAACGGGGCATTATGAACAATTAATTTTTTATTTTAGGCTGTTCAAGGGAAGAAATCAGGAAATTGCCACTTAAGCGGTCTTTTGTATTAAAAAGTAGCAACTTAGATTTTTATCTTGTTAAAATTAATTATATCGACGAATGCTATGAACAGTAGTAATATTCACCACTATAAATTTTCCAAATATTTATAAACTGAGCAGTCGCCTGCTGCAACATGAAAACGATCGAAGAGATAAACGAGAAGATCAGACAAGGAGACGTCTGCGTCGTCACGGCCGAAGAAGTGAAGGAAATGATCTCCGAGCTCGGCCCAGAAAGAGTTCTAAAGGAAGTCGACGTTGTAACGACCGGCACGTTTGGAGCTATGTGCTCAACGGGAGCTGTATTCAATTTCGGTCATTCCGATCCTCCCATAAAATTCAAAAAAGTCTGGCTAAACGACGTGGAAGCTTATGCTGGTCTTGCAGCAGTCGATGCGTTTCTGGGCGCGACGAAGCCATCGGAAACTAAGGAACTATATGGCGGATCTAATGTCATAGAGGAGCTCGTTGCTGGGAAAGAGGTCGAGCTGAAAGCCATAGGTTACGGAACGGACTGCTATCCGAGGAAGGAGATAGAGACGTCCGTTTCCCTTGAAGATATAAACCAGGCTGAAATGATAAACCCGAGGAACGCCTACCAGCGATACAGAGCAGCCACGAATTCCTCTGATAGGCTTCTGAGGACCTACATGGGAACTTTGTTGCCAAATTACGGCAACTTAACCTTTGCAGGCACGGGTGAGATATCTCCGCTCAACAACGATCCAGAATACCGCACAATTGGCGTTGGTACGAGGATTTTTCTCTGCGGGGCCAAGGGATACGTAATAGGAGAGGGAACCCAGCATTCACCGCCCTTTGGAACGCTGATGGTCAAGGGAAATCTTAAGGAGATGAGTCCAAAGTTCATAAAGGCCTGCTACTTCCCGGGCTATGCACCTTCGATTTATGTTGGAATAGGTATTCCGATTCCCGTGCTCGATGAGGACATTGTAAAGGCCTTAGCTGTTAGAGATTCCGATATAAAGACGACGATAGTCGATTTCGGGGTAGCGAGAAGGGTAAGGCCAGTTGTAAGGGAAGTGAGCTATGCAGAACTGAAGAGCGGTAAGGTGGAGATCAACGGCGAGGAGGTCAGGGTTTCCCCGCTTTCGAGCTTCTACATGGCTGAAAAGATCATGAGAGAGCTGAAGAAGATGATAGAAAGGGGAGAATTCCTTCTTTCGACTCCAGTTGAGAGGTTGAAGCGGGAGGAGGTATTCAGGCCGATGAAGCAAAAGGAGATCAAGGTCGTGAAGGACGTGATGGTAAAGGCAGTGACGATTGGAGAGGACTGGACAGTTGAAGATGCCGCGAGGCTTCTGATAGAGAAAAACGTGAACCATTTACCCGTAGTCGACGAAGAAGGCTTTTTGAAGGGCATAGTGACCTCATGGGACATTGCAAAGGCTGTTTTCAGGAAATCGAATAAGGTAAGGGACATAATGACGAGAGACGTCATCACAGTTTACCCCGAGGATCCGATAGCGATAGCCGTGAGCAAGCTTGAGAAATACGACATCTCAGCTTTGCCTGTGATTGATAGCAGGAGAAAGGTCCTCGGAATCGTCACCAGCGAAGCCCTGAGCAAGCTTTTGGGGAGGTGATAAAGATGCTTTTTCTACTGAGATTCGATTCGAAGACTGTTCGCGAGCCGATAATCTCTCTTGCCGCAATAAAAACAGGAGCACTGATAAACATTCTGAGAGCAGATGTTGGTGCAAGAAAGGGCGAGCTGATAGTCGAAGTTCCTGAAGAAAAGTCTGAGGAAGTTTTGGAAGTATTTAAACGGATGGGAGTTGAGGTTCAGGAGATCACGAAGTCAATTGCGAGAAACGAAAACTGCGTCCACTGCGGAGCATGCATCAGCATCTGCCCGACGGAAGTCTTCTATTTTAACGGAGAGAAAAAAATTGAGCTCAGAGCTGAGAAATGCATCCACTGCGGAGCCTGTATTAAAGTCTGCCCGACGATGGCTCTTTATTTTCCAATATAGACCTTTCGAGGAGCTCCAGATACGAGAGGCGAATGCTCTCATCTCTTGAGTAGCCAAGCATTCCAGCGATCCTGAATATCTCCTCCTTTTTTT
>CAZZIT010000019.1:0-9213 GCA_964654365.1 uncultured archaeon | reverse complement strand
AGTCGAGAATTTCGCAAAGAAGGAATTCTGGATCGCGATCCTTGGACTGCTGATCGCTGCGGCGATGATGGTTAGGAAAATTCCTGGGGCATTGCTCGTCGCAATTCTCGTCTCCACAGCTGTTGCAGTGGTAATTGGAGTTGCTCCGCCTCCTGAAAGCTTAGTGGCATTACCAACGCTTGATAAAACATTTCTGCAGCTCGACTTCGTTGGTTTGCTGAATGTCGGGGCCATAGGGGTTGTTTTCGCATTCTTCATGGTTGACTTCTTCGATACCCTCGGTACAGTTTCAGGGCTCAGCGCCAAGGCAGGCTTCATGAGGAAGGATGGAAGCATCCCAGACAGCGAGAAGATTCTGATGACAGATGCTTTCGGCACAAGCTTTGGCGCCCTTCTTGGCACTTCTACCGTTACCACGTACATAGAGAGCGCAGCAGGCATCGAGGAGGGTGGAAGAACGGGAATGACTGCCTTAGTCGTTGGAATACTCTTTATCGTCGTCGGTCTCTTCGTCTCCCCGATCGCCGCAATAATTCCTGCAGCCGCCACAGCGCCGGCATTGATCTTAGTGGGCTTTCTTATGCTTACTGTCATCAGAGAAATAGATTTCAAAGACCTAACCGAAGCTCTTCCAGCGTTTGCAGTTCTCGTGACGATTCCATTCACGTACTCGATAGCCGATGGAATCGGAGCGGGATTCCTCAGCTATGTAGTGCTGAAGATACTCGCTGGAAGGTGGAGGGAAATCCATCCGCTGATGTTTGCCCTTGCAATAATTTTCGCAGCCTACTTCCTTTATCTCGGTGGTCTGATAAATTTCTAAATTTTTATTTTTAACAGAGCAGAGGCCCAGATACGGGTTTTGAACCTAACGCAAAAAGCTTCTTTTTCAGGTTTTAATGAACTCTCTCAGCAGTACGGTGCCGTAGCAACCTGCTGGAAGGTAGAATTCAAAGATTTCGCCCTCAAACTTCAGCTCCGTTATGGCCAATGGAATGGAGGCTGCTCTGTAAGATCCGCTTGAAGAAAACTCCTTGTGCTCGGTCTTGAAGCTTTCAATGTCAAGATTGTCCTCGGCAAGAAACTCCAGGGCTTTTCTGCTCCAGCCTTCAAGTTTCGTCTCGTAGCCCACCAGTGGCAGTGCAAGAGTTGCGAAGTTCTCCCTTATTAGAAATTCCACCCTGCGCCTGTTTGTCCCAACTCTCGTGAAATCAGCGAAGGAAGGCTTCTTCTTTTTGTAGGTCAGATAGCATGCCCAATCTCCTTCAAGCAGGGTCTTGAGCTCTCCGAATTCCTCGATTCTCAGTGAAAGCAACCTGTTGAAGATATAGGACTGATATGCGTGAACGAACATCATCTTCAGAGTCTTTGGTAGCGAGAGCAGGGCATCTTTTTCGCTCTTTCCCTCTCTTAGCTTTTGAAGCAGTGCCCTCTCGTAGTTAAGATGCTTTGGAAGCTCTTTAAGCCCGTAAACGGGATCTCTTGTGTTCCAAAGCTCTTCCCTGATCTTCATAAGTTCTTTTTCAGCTTCCGAAGGCTTTGAGACGAATGTCCAGAACGCTTCGGTATAGTTGCCCTGAAGGATTAGTTTTCCGACCTCATGCGTTATGCCACGCGTTCCAAACCTCTGCTCACCGAAGAAGTTTGGAATACCTTTCTCGCTAAGCTCTTCTTTAGCCCTCTCAAAGATCTCACCATTCCTCACCCCTAACACCCTGACTCTGAAAAAATTTCCGAGAAGATCGCCGAGCTTAATTTCTCTCCTCGAATAACCAACGAATTCGATCCTTGCATCCTTTATGCTCACCTTCTCAAGCTCCTCCTTTTTAACTCCACTTACAGTGAAAAACTGCACAGTCAGGGCTCTCCTGTCCTTTGTTCCTGCGAATGAGATTCTTTTCTGGCTTATTCCAAGCGCTTTTGAGAGTGCTCTTACGAACTTGAGGGTTTCCCAGTTCTTCTTCTCAACTCTCAATACAGCGAAATTTCCGTCTTCTGAGAGGTTGAGCTCGATTATTTCCTCGACGTAGAAGTCCTCCGCAGTCCTCTTTATCTCTCCTCCCATTGGAGTGGTTTTTGTTATGTATCCCCCGATCCCGAGATCCACAGCTTCAATTGCGGAAGCTTTTTTTAAAGCTTGTCAACTTTCGGCGTGGAAAAGAGCATTCAGGATCCCGTGCATGGTTTGATAAAGCTCGAAGACTGGCAGATTGCAGTAATCGACACGCCGCAGTTTCAGAGGCTCAGACGTGTAAAACAACTTGGATTCGCAAATCTCGTTTATCCAGGAGCGAACCACACGAGATTTGAGCACAGTCTCGGCGCAATGCATCTTGCCAAGATTCTTGCAAAAAAGCTTGAATTGGATGATGAAGTCGTCGTTTCGGCCCTCTTGCACGATATAGCTCATCCACCGTTCTCTCACAGTGGAGAGAGGATAATGAAAACTTACTGCTCCTCAGGGCACGAAGAAATAAGGCTTGCGATAAACGGGGAGCTAAGGGATGTTTTGAACAACCTCGGTTTCAGCGTTAAGAGGATTTCGGATATCGTTAGCGGCAAGAGGGCTTCCATAGTGTGCGGGGACATCGACGTTGACAGGATGGATTACCTCGTGAGGGACTCGCATTACACTGGCGTTGCCTACGGCATTTTCGACACTTCGAGGCTGATAGAAAAGATCAAGTTCAGAGATGGGGTCATTGTAGAGGAAGGAGGCATAAGAGCGGCGGAATCTTTGCTGATCTCGAGATACATGATGTATCCCGCGGTCTACTACCACCACGTCTGCAGGATAGCGACGAAGATGTTCGAAAGGGCGATGGAGAGGGTGATAGAAGCTGGCTTCGAGGCGAAAAAAATGGTCGAAATAGATGATTGCACGGCGATGTGGCTCATAAAGAACCACGATCCGGAGTTCTACGAATTTCTGCAAAACAGGAGACTGTTCAAAAGGGCGGTATACGTCGGAAAGGAGAGCGTGGACCTGAAAGAAATACTGAATCTCAACGAAAAGAGAGTTGAGGAGAGGATAGCTGAGATTGCTGGAGTTGATAGAAAATACGTGATCGTCGATATACCTCCTCTTGAAGAGGTTCGGGAGTTCAGCGTTCGGGTGGAAATTGACGGGAAGTTAGAGAGACTCGAGGAGGTTTCGAAGGTCGTAAAGGCTTTAAAAACTTCCTGGATCGACAACTGGCGTTTCGGAATTTATACAAAAAAAGAGTTCGTGGATAGGGTAAGAAAAGCCGCCTGTGAGCTCCTCGGAATCGATAAAACGATGCAAAGCCCCCTCTTTTAGTCTTCGAGTCTCCTTCTTATTGCCGGATTTTTTGCAACTATTTCCCTGAGCGCAGATTCAAAGCTCTCGTTCCTCTCGATCCTTTCGCAGAGGTAGACTCCAGTCCTCCCTATCTCCCTCCTTCTGCTGAGTACCCTGATCCTTTCCAGAACGATGTCAACCGAAACTCCCAGGGTTTTGGCGACAACGCTCGGGTGAATGTCTGCTAAATCTATTTCTCTGTGTCCCCTTTGGTTGGGGATTATTAGTACAAGTCTTTTGTCAACCCCGGGAACTCTGAGATCCCTTAGCAGTTCCTCATAGCTTAAGCAACCTCCGAATCTGTAGAATTCCAGCTCTCTTTCCCTCATTTTCACTAAAGGGAAGCTTATGGTTGTTTGCTCATCAACAACGATTTCTCCCTTAATAGCATAATTTGGCGTGGCCTGCACGATCCTTTTTTCAAGCACGTCAAATTCTTCGAGAGCCAGTTCTACCTTGTAGGATGGAACCTGCTGCGGGATGAATATGTCCACATCGCTCTTGCTGTTCGCGTCTCCTCTCGCTACACTTCCGTAAACTATGGTTTGCAGTCCGAAACTTTCGAGAACCTCCATCAGCCCTTTGGCCTTATTTCTCTTCTCTTTGAGAATTCTGAAGTTCTCCTCTGTGTAATCTACTTCCCTCCACTTCATTCGACGGTTTTATCGATCCAGTCCATAAATTCCCTCAGGCCCTTGTCGACCGGGAAAGAACAAATGCATGGCGTGGTGTAGCTGTGCAGTTTTTTGATCTCATCCCTTATCTCGGAAAACTTCTCGCTCTTCGTCTTGAGGATCATTCCGTACTCTTCCGCCTCCTCTATCTTTCCCTCCCACCAAAAATAAGACTTTATCGGGAATATGTTTACGCATGCGACAAGCCTCTTCTCGAGTAAATGCCTCGCTATCTTCTCGGCTTCCTCCTTCGAGCTTGTGGTTACGTAGACGAAACTGAACATTGCCACGAGCTCACCTCTCCTTCTTCTTTACGACCACTACATCTCCGAGAGTTGGTGCCATCGAGGCCTTTTTCTCAATTTTCACAACCGGCACGCTCTCCCTAAGCTTTATTCCAAAAAGCTTTTCGAGTTTTGCAATGATATCAGGATCAGGCGTTATTTCCGCGTTCTCTATCTTCTTTATGAGGGATTCCTTTTCCTGAATTTTCTTTGCAAGCTGTTCCTGGCTCCACCCCCTCTTTTCCCTTTCCTGTCTTATTATCTGGTTGTAGTTATCCACGAGCTCATCCTTGAACTCTATATCTGTGCTGATCTTCTTCTTCTTTATTACTACCCTCTTCGCCCCGGACTGCGAGGTGCTCGAGATTTTCTCACTTCCATAGCGCTTGCACAGGGGGCAAACGGTTAGTTCAGTTCCTTCCACGATGATTTTAATTCCCGAACCCTTCAGCTCTTTCCCACAGATTTCACAGTTCATACGATCACCGAACAATAAGTTCATATAGTTGAAGGGATATATATTTATTTGGAGGCTTCCGGCAGAGGTAGGTGAAATGTCAGAAGACCTGAACTATCTGATGGATAAGCTGAAGAAGCTTGAAGAGGAGTATTTCAAGCTTAGAGAGCTTTGTCGAAGGCTTGAGGATGAAAAGAGGTTTATAGAAAGTGAAAGACTAAGATACGAAAGAGAGGTTAGGAGACTCAGGAGCGAGATTGAGCGTTTAAGGTCACCTCCCTTACTTGTTGGCGTGATTTCTGACGTTCTTGAAGATGGAAGAGTTGTCGTGAGAAGCTCGACTGGTCCGAAATTCGTCGTTTACGCCTCGCAGTATATATCTCCAGACGAGCTTAAACCCGGGACAAGGGTTGCCATGAACCAGCAGACCCTTGCCGTGGTTAACGTCTTGCCCTCATCGAAAGACCCGATGGTTTACGGATTCGAGATAGACGAAAAGCCTGAAGTGACGTATTCAGACATCGGGGGTTTGAATCAGCAGATTGAGGAAATAAGAGAGGCTGTAGAGCTACCGATGTTAAAGCCAGAGCTGTTCAGGGAAGTAGGTATAGAACCACCGAAGGGAGTTCTGCTCTACGGCCCTCCGGGCACGGGAAAGACTTTGCTCGCGAAGGCCGTGGCAAATCAGACAAGGGCGACGTTTATAAGAGTCGTTGGTAGCGAATTCGTTCAGAAATTCATCGGAGAGGGAGCAAGGCTTGTGAGGGAAGTATTCCAGCTTGCAAAGGAGAAGGCACCTTCAATCATATTCATAGACGAACTCGATGCAATTGCAGCAAAGAGAACCAGCAGCGACACGAGCGGGGACAGGGAAGTGCAGAGGACTATGATGCAACTTCTCGCCGAGCTCGACGGATTCGATCCAAGGGGAGACGTCAAGGTTATTGGAGCCACGAACCGCATAGATATTCTCGATCCGGCAATACTCCGCCCGGGTAGGTTCGACAGGATAATAGAAGTCCCGCTACCGAGCTATGAGGGCAGGATTCAGATATTCAGGATACACTCGAGAAAGATGAAGCTTGCAGAAGATGTGGACTTCAAGGAGCTCTCAAGGATAACCGAGGGAGCAAGCGGAGCAGACATAAAGGCGATATGCACAGAAGCGGGAATGTTCGCAATAAGGGAGGAGAGGATCAGGGTAACCATGTTCGACTTTACAAGGGCTGTGGAGAAGGTTCTTAGGAAGACCTCGCCAGTGCCAGAGCTCAAGGGAGTCATGTTCGTTTAGCCGGAAGCCTCCACCACTTTCAAAAAGTTCAAAAGCTGAGGGAGGTAGTGATGTCGTGGAAATAGGATGTCTATCTGTGTCTCACAAGCGTGCGAAAGTGGGTGAAATAGAGAAGATCGCAAGGGAAGATTACTTTTTACCGATAATTTCCTCCCTCCCCTTTCAGGAGGTCGCTTACATTCTAACCTGCAACAGGTTCGAGGTCTATGCTCTCGGATTTTCGGTTCAGGAAAATCTGATAAAGCTATCGAAAAGGCTGGGAGTTGAGAGCTTTGCCGAGATATACACAGGCGAAGACTGCATCCGCCATTTGATGCGGGTATGTGCGGGCGTAGAGTCGATGATAGTGGGAGAGAACGAGATCCTCGGACAAGTAAAGGCTTCTCTGCAGAAATGCGTGAAAAAGGGGTTGACCAAGGAAAACCTCGGAAGAGTCTTTGCGAAGGCAATACAGGTTGGAAGCAAGGTCAGGAGAGAAACAGCAATCTCTAAAGGAGCCTTATCCATTGGTTCTGCAGCTGTAGAGCTTGCAGAAAGAGTTTTAGGCTCGCTGAGCGGGAAAAAAGTTCTTATAGTTGGAGCAGGCGAGATGGGAGAACTGGTTGCTAAGGCAATACACAATAATGTGGAAACGATACTGATAGCAAACAGGACCTTTTCGAAGGCGGAGACACTTGCAAAAAAAATAAACGGGATCGCTGTTAGATTCGATCGACTGCAGGAATTTCTAAGGATCTGCGATGTCGTGATCTCGGCAACTTCCGCGCCACACATAGTTATCTCGAGGCAAGCCGTTGAGAGCGCCATGAAAGATCGGAAAAGAAGGCTCGTGATCATCGATATTGCCCTTCCGAGGGATGTCGAGGAGTCGGTGAGAGAACTGGAGAACGTGGAGCTATTCACCATCGACGATCTTCGGGCGATAAGCGAGGAAAACATGAGGAGGAGAGAAAAGGAGGTCAAAAAAGCTGAGGAAATAATAGAGAGGGAATTGGAGCACTTTAAAGTTTATTTAAAGGATCTCGGAGCTAAAAAGGCAATAGTGGCGATGTACAGCCATGCGGGCAAGTTCGTTGATGAAGAGGTGGAGGAACTCTACCGTAAGCTCTCAAAGCATGGTCTGGGTGAGGAAGTCAAGCCAGTTCTTAGAGCTTTTGCCATTTCCCTGATCAAAAAATTTTTGAGCGAGCCAACCATGAAACTCAAGGTGGCAGCAAGAAACGGGGATTTTGAGTTGATAGATGCCATTCTTAAGGTATTCGGTGATGAAAACGCTTTTCAGCATTCGGAAGAGGGAATGTTGAGGGAAAGTAAGGGCATCGTTAAGGAAAGGGAGCTATTATAAAAAAATTAAAATTTTTTGATTTCATTGGCAATCCTCCACTGCCGTGAGTTCCTTGAAGACGACTTCTCCATCGAATCTTGGGAGCTTCACTATGTGGTATGGCGCAGTTATCAGCTGTGGGAGATAGCAGTTCTCTCCGGGCTTTTTCTTCACAACCGTTACGACCATCACGTTTTCATTCGTGAGTGCGGTGAGGTCTCCGGAAGTATGTATGCTCTTTATGGTTATATCATAACCAGCGGTTGGCTTCCATCCGTAAAATACCGCAATTACCATTTCCCGCTCGAAGTCTATCTTGTCGTTGACAACTAAGCCCGCCTTTTCGAGTATTTCCTTGAATGATTCAGGGTCTCTGATCACGTAGTTGTCCTCTCCATGGTATTTGCAGAACTGCCCCTTTGCAATCGTTTTAAACGGCGCATTGTTTCCCTGTTCGATCGCATAAACTCCTGCCAGAACAAATATCACGGCGCATATAGCCAAACCGATTCCAAACCACCTCATATCCATCACAGGCATCGCTGTTCCTTTGGGTATGAAACAAATTTGTTTTCGTAATAAAATATAATTCAAGGTTTTTTCTCCTCATACGTCTTCTCCTTTGCCTTCAAGACCTCAGCGTGCTCACCTTCGGTCATTTCAAGAATAAAGCTACCAACGTATCCACAATCCTTGCATTGGAATTTCCCCGAGACCCCTCCAGCCTCAAGCTCGACGTTCTTCGAGTAGCATACGGGACAAACTAGGAACTTTCGCATGATCAACATCTTTCCAGGAATAAAAATATATGCGGAAGGTTTATGGACTCAGTAGTCTAAGGTGATCGTGAAATTCTGCGTTCAGGAGCACTTCGCAAAAAAGCATCATTTCGACCTTAGGCTCGAGATGGATGGAATTGCAAAGAGCTGGGCCATCCCGAAGGATTTCCCGGAAAAGAAGGAGAGAAGGCTTGCGATTCAGGTCGAGGATCACAGCTTGGAATACATGGACTTCGAGGGTGAAATAAAGGAGGGTTATGGAAAGGGATTGGTTAAAATCTGGGACAGGGGAGAATACGAGCTGATCAAGCGGACGGACAGGGAGATAAAGTTTAGACTTAAAGGGCAAAAGCTCAAAGGCGTTTACGTTCTACTGAAGTTCGACAGGGCTGGAAAGGATTACTGGCTGCTCACGAAAGTCTCGGATTAATAGAAGCAAAGGATTAAATATGTGAAGCTAAATTTCGTTGCGAAGGGGTCTGAATGGGAAGGGGGATGCTGATAGCGATTGAGGGCATCGATGGAGCAGGAAAAACGACAAATGCAAGGGAATTATTTTCATATTTAAAAAATCTTGGCTATCCAGTTTTGCTGCTGAAGGAGCCTTCTGACAGCATTTACGGCCGTAAGATCAGGGGTTCTGAGAAAAGGCTTCCAGCCGAGGAAGAGCTCAAGCTTTTTCTGCTCGACAGGGAAATCGACGTTAAGGAAAGAATAATTCCGGCAATTGAGGAGGGGAAAATTGTGATAATGGACCGCTATTACTACTCAAACATAGCCTACCAGTCCGCGAGAGGGATAGAGGCTGAAAAGATAAGAGAGCTAAACGAGAGGTTTGCCCCAAAACCAGATCTCGTAATAATCCTTGATGTTTCTCCTGAAACTGCTTTGGAGAGAATAAAAGTTAGGGGCAAGAAGACGGCGTTTGAAGAAAAGGAATACCTCGAAAGGGTCAGGGAGAGTTTTCTGAAAATCGCCGATGAGAGGACAATCGTTGTTAACGCGGAAAGGCCGCTTGAGGAAGTCAGAGAAGAAATTTTTTACGCTGTTAGAAGGCTACTGAACTCTTATGATCCTCGTAG
>CAZZIT010000018.1:0-1690 GCA_964654365.1 uncultured archaeon | reverse complement strand
GAATTGTAGCCAAAAAGCCTTGCTGCCATTGCTGCAGGTAAACCGAAGCCCATAGCTCCGTGATTCGTGGCTGCAAGATAGCTCCTCGGAAATTTTGCTCTTAAGTAGGTTTGAGCATAGAGCACGTGCATTCCCTGTCCTGCGCAGACGACGTATTTTTCAAGCCTCTCGTTCAGCCTCTTGAAGAAAAGAGAGGGATTTACAAAACCATCATAGCTTATCTCGCAAATTCCGTCAACAAAATCATCCCACACCTTTTTCCAGCTGATAATCTCCTCGATCCAGCTTTTTTCCACCTCGTAGTCTAGTCCTGCGGTTAGCCTTTTTGTGAAATCGACTGCATCACTGTAGCTTATCAAAGAATAGTTCAGCTTTTTTCCGGCCTCTCTGTCAAGGGTGACCGCAATTATATCCCCCTTTGGCATGTTTCTGTAACCGTAGGTCGTCACATCGGAAAGCTGGCATCCGAGACAGATAACGCAGTCCGAATTTCTTAAGGCTCTGTCAGCATGATAGCTACCGCCCCCAAATCCAACTCTCCCAAAGCAGAGCTCCATTTCTTCGCTGATAGCTCCTCTACCGTTCCCTGTAGTAACAACAGGTATACCTGTCTTTTTTACAAGCTCAATAAGAGCTTTGCTGCCTTCAGAGCTGTTCATTCCATAACCAGCAACGATCAGAGGCCTTGCTGCCCTCTTTATTATCTCTACAGCTCTCTCGATTTCAGAATCGTCCGCCATTTTCCTTGAAGTGCGGATTACTGGCTGGGAATAGGAACAGCTTTCCCTCCAGACGTCTTCGGGAAATTCAACGTAAACTGGTCCGCATTCGTTTATTGCAGTTGAAAATGCCCTCTCTATTGTTTCAACAGCCTTTGCCGGATCTTCTATTCTGAAACAGCCCACAGTTATCAGCCTCATGACCTCGTACTGGTTTGCCTCAAGCATCGAGTTCTTCCCCTTTAGCTCCTTCCGAACGCTTCCTGAAATCAGGAGCATTGGAGAACCATCTTTGTAAGCATTTGCAACGCTTATCGCCGAGTTGAGTGTTCCGGGTGAGGCATGTGCAACAGCAACGCCTGGAAAACCCGTAAGCCTTCCCTCTGCGTCGGCCATCGACGCGGAAATTTGTTCGTGTCTGCAGGAGATATACCTTATCTCTTTGAAGTCGTAAAGGGCGTCAATGAAGTCGATGAGCGACGTGCCAATCACTCCATAAACCCTTCTAACACCAAGATCGCTGAGAGCCTTAGCAATCGCCCTCGAAACGTCCATGGAAAAATATTACATTATGCATTAAAAAATTTTTGCATAAAGCTCACCCCCTGAGCTTCGAACAGAACTCCTCGATCTCCCTGTTCACTTCCATCGGCCTCTCAAGCTGGACGCAGTGACCAGCTTGCGGAATTACAACGATTTTTGAATTTCTTATAAGCTTGTTAAGCTCCTTTGACTTCTCAACTGGGAGCAGAGCGTCCTTCTCGCCTACTATTATCAGCGTGGGCTTCTCGATCCTCTTTGCATCCTCTCTCAAATCTATTTTGGTCAGCGTCTTGTAGCCGTTCATCGCTGAGTATCGCGGAGTGTTTTCGATAACCTGCCTGAAAGCCCACTCCTTTAACTCCACCGCATTCTCGGCGAACGATAGGTTTTCAACGAGCCTTACAGCACTCCTATAATTTATCGCAGAC
>CAZZIT010000017.1:0-9322 GCA_964654365.1 uncultured archaeon | reverse complement strand
ACGGGAAGATTTATAGAGGTTATGGCATCAGCTCTTGGCTTAAAAATCGAGGAAGTTGGCGATCTTGCCCTTAGAGCTGCGAAGAAGCTCAGGATATCTTCAACCTGCACGGTATTTGCAGAATCCGAGGTCGTGAGCCACCTTTCTGCTGGTGAAAGGGTTGAGAACATAATAGCAGGTGTCTGCGATGCGATTGCTTCGAGAATAGTTGCGATGGCTAACAGAGTAGGAATAAAAAGAGAGGTCGTGCTGACGGGCGGAGTTGCGAAGAACCTTGGAGTAAGAAGGGCGATAGAGGAAAGGATCGGCTTTGAGGTAAGGGTTCCAGAGGAGCCGCAGATCGTCGGAGCTCTCGGGGCCGCTTTTTTGGGGACAAGATAAAATTTTTATCGTAGATGGTAGTTATGAAATGATGAATGCAGTATCGAGTGTTGTGGGCGTCATCCTGATGGTAACTATAACAACCATTATTTCCGTATTAGTCGGTGCAATGGTATTTGGATTTGCGAATACAAAGGAGCCTCACTTTGTCGCGTTCTCTCTTTCCAAGTATGGTGAAGAATTCAGGCTTACCCTGTCTGGCGGAGAAGTCAGTGCAATCGATGAATGCAGGGTTTTCAGGAATTCTGAATTGCTCGGAAACTTTAGCAGAGAAGACCTTGGCAGAAGTATTAACTTTCAGGCATTGCCAGGGGATCGAATTCTCGTGGTTTGCAAGTTCTACGATGAGAGTGAAAGTATAGTCTAAGAAAAGTTAATATAAAATTTATAATATAATTTTTCTTATGAATTGGACGTCCTCTTTTGTAATTCCTTTAAGAAGGAACAGCATTGCGAAATAGACTAAGATTGAGACGGGCACAATTAAAAGCATTGAGTCCAAATTGGAAGCCAAAATGAACATCACAAAGGCCGAAAGAGATACCTTTACCAGGTTATTCAGCTCCGGTTTTATTCCAAACTCCTTGAAACAAATGAATGCCAAAAGAAGCCAATGTATCGCATTTGAGAAAACTGTGGCTAAGCTAGCACCGGCAATTCCGAGCTTGGGAATCATCACGTAGTTCAGGATTACGTTAAGCAGCATTGCGAATAGCAGGGGGTAGAAGTTCAGTTCTGGCCTTTCCTTTCCGCTTAAAATGCTTCCATATATCCCGAATGCGGGGGAAATCAGCAGGATTGAAAGGATCTGCATTGCTTTAAGGCCAGGTAAGTAATCCTCACCGTAGGCCACGAAGATCAGGTTCTCCGAGATCAGCATCGCTCCGACCGTTGCTGGAATGCAGAGTGCTGAAGAGTACTTGAAAGCCCTCGAAAAAGCCTTGCTCAGGTCTTCTCCTTCAAGTCTAACGAATACGGGTAAAAGAACGCCTGGAATTGCAATGAAACCTGCAATTGCAGAAATTATGCTGAAACCTGCCCTGTAATAGGCAACATCCTCAGAGGAGAGGAAATAGCCGATCATGACAATGTCAACGTTTGCGAAGACAACCCATGTGACCGAAAGGACAGCTGTGAAGCCGACGAACCTCAGAACCCTCCGCGCTTTCACGCTCTTCTTCTCAGCAAGAATGAACCCGTATTTTTTCAGCAGGTAGTAAAGAGCATAGAAGAAGCCGATAATTGCGGAAATTGAGACCGCAAGTGTTGCGCCAAGCACGGATAGCCCGAGAAATACGAGGAAAAGGGTTAGGAAAACTTTTGCAACGCTTGACAGAGTGCTGACGAGCAAATTAGATTTGAAATCGTTTGAGGCATTGGCAACGGCCAAAAAAAGCGAGGTAAAGCTGCTGAAAAGCAGGTAAAGGCACAGGATCCGTAGGAGGAGCGATATTGGCTTTTCGAAGGTTTCGGAAATGGTCTCTGAGAGTGTGAAGAGAAGAAAGGAGCTTGAAAGCGCCAGGATGAACTTTAATTTTGCCAGGAAATAGAAGTATCCTCCCGCAAGACCGTGATCCTTCCTCGATAGTGCATCTGCAATGTATCTTGTTGCCGCGCTGTTTGTGCCCAAGTCTGAGAATACAGCGATGAGTGAAACGATGGATAGGGAGAGAGAATAAAGGCCAAAAAGATCGGGCTTGAGAGCTCTCGCCAAAAATATGACGACGATCAGTCCCGTAAGGCTTTGAACGAGGACAGAGGAACTGTTGTAAATTACGTTTCTCAGCACGATCTTCGAAAGCACAACCCAGCTCTTCTCAGGCTTTAAAAATCATACCTTTCTGTATACCTTTTCGGAAATGCTAACGCACTCAAAGTTCCCCTTTGGAATGCTCTCGCTCTTTCCAATTATGAGGTATCCACCCGGGTTGAGAGCCTCGTAGAAGTCTCTCAAAACCTTTTCTTTCTGCTCCTCGGTAAAGTAAATCATAACGTTTCTGCAAAAAATTGCGTCGAGGTACTTAGTTACCGGTTCTTGCGACGTCAGATCGTGCCTTCTGAACTTTACGTGCCTTCTGACAGCATCCTTCACCCTGAACTGCTCCCCAACCTTTTCAAAGTACTTCTCACGAAGCTCTAAGGAGAGATTCTTCAATTGCTCCTTGCTGTAAACGCCTTCCCTTGCCTTTTCAAGGCTATCCTCGTCTATATCAGTTGCGTAGACCGAAAAAGCACAGTTCGGTAGCGTTTCAAGGACAGCTAATGCAATACTGTAAGCCTCCTCTCCGTTTGCGCAGCCAGCACTCCAGAATCTGAGAATCCTCTTCTTGCACGAAAGTTCTGGCAGGATCTTCTGCATGAAAAACTCGAATGGAGTCCGATCCCTCATGAACTCGGTCACGTTGATTGCAATCACGTTTACGAGCTCCTCGATTTCGGACTCGTTCGTTTTCAGGTATCTGAAGTATTCGGAAAGATTGCTGATGCCGAGACAGCGCATTCTCAGCTCGATCCTTCTGCGGAGATAGCTCTCCCTGTATTTATCCAGCTTCAGCCCGCTTTTCTTTGAAGCAAGGCTTATAATGCTCCTGAGGGCTAGATCCATAGTTCAATCCCGTTGCTGTATTTTACGAGGACTCTTCCATCTTCAACGAAAAAATAGAGGGTTCTTCCAACGTTTCCACCTGTGTCTTCGGAAATTATCCTGATTCCCAACTCTTTCAGGCTCTCTCTCGCTACTTCGAGATTTCTGTCTCCGATCTTCAGGTTTTCAATCGTGAGGTGTTTGAAGATCTGAGCTCCTCCAGCGATCTTTGCAACCATGTTTCTCCTATCTCCTCCGAGGTTTTCAAGAGCCTCCACAGAGATTCCGATAGCCGAATCTACGTATTTTGCACTCTTGAGCCCGTTAGACTTCGGAAGCATCGCGTGTGCAAGGGCTCCAGCTTTCAGCTTCATTTCGTAGATCGCAATCCCTAAGCAGGAGCCTAAGCCGATTGTCTTGAGAACCCCAGCTCTCGAGACCTTGGCTTCTCCAATGCCTACCACGATCTCCATACTATCCCAGCATTCCGAGCATTTTCAGAATGTAGTCTAAGAACTTCTCATCAGGAACAAGGGTTATGAAGATTCTGACCGCATTCTCATTTTCTTTAAGCTCTGTTTCGAATATGATGACATTTTCACTCTTTTCTGCTATCTGTGCTGCTATCACTTCAACGATCGCAATGCTTGCGTCTTCCGCAAGGCTTGGAGGAGAAGGGATCAGCATGATGCCGAGCATATCTGCAATGGCGTTGCAGAAGGAAGAGGAGAGTATGTTTCCGAGTTCCATGATCGTCGAATCCAGAAGGCTTTCATCGTCGATCAAAAGGCCTGCAACCTTCTTCGCCTCGGGGAAAGATATGTAGAGGTATCCCGTTCTTCCGTTTTCAACGTCTTCGAGGGCTGTAACGACGCCAACCACCACTTGATCCCCAAAGTGCTTGTGGAGCTCAGGAAAACTCACTATGAGCACGTTCGGAACACTCATTTCGACCATTCTGCCCAGCATCGTCGAAAGTGAAGTTGCAGCATGCGCAACTCCGATGTTTCCGAGCTCTCTCAGCGCATCTACTTCCTCCGACTTCAGCTCAACCAAACTTATCACCTCCCAAAAGGCTCGAAACATCTATTATCGGCACTACCGTGCCATCTCCAAGAATTGTAACCCCGCTAAACCCCCTTATTTTGGAAAGGAATCCCGTAAGCGGCTTAACAACAACTTCCTGCTGATCGACGATCGAATCGACTATTAGCGCGTATTTCTCGTTCTCCTTCTCCACGATTATTCCAACCTCTCTCTCCTTTCCATTCTCGCAACCAAAAAGCTGGCTCAGCCTGAAGGCAGGAATCAGTTTCTCCCTGACCATCAGGAAAGGATTACCATGAATGCTCTTCAAGTTGTTTCTATCTACGTAGACGGCTTCGACAACGTTTGAAAGCGGGATAGCGTAAACCTGACTCCCCACACCAACTAAGAGAGACTTTATGATTGCAACTGTGGGTGGAAGGTTTATCCTCACCTTTGTCCCCTTTCCTTTTTCGGAGATGAGCTTGAGGCTTCCACCGAGCTTCTCCACCGTCGTCTTCACAACATCCATTCCGACCCCTCTGCCAGAGATCTCGGTTGCCTGGTCCTTCGTTGAGAACCCGGGAAGGAAAATGAGAGCCTTCAAATCTTCCTCGCTCAGCTGCGCATTTTCGGAAATCAGCCCTTTTTCAATTGCTTTTTTCCTAACTTTCTCGAAATCTATACCTCTTCCGTCATCTTCGAGCTCTATGACCACGTTGTTCTTCTCCCTTCTTGCCGACAGCCTTATCAGCCCCGTCTCACTCTTGCCCATAGCCCTTCTCTCCTCCGGGCTCTCAATTCCGTGGTCTACCGCATTCCTGATAAGGTGCATTATGGGATCGCTCATCTCGTCAAGCACGGTCCTGTCGAGCTCAGTGTCCAGACCCTCCATGACGAAATCGATCTTCTTTCCGAACTTCTTCGCGAGGTCCCTGACCATTCTCGGAAACTTGCTGAAAACTCTCTCCACCTTCACCATCCTTAACTTCATCACCTCATCCTGCAAACTAGTGATAGACTTCTCCATTATACCTATTGCTTCGCTCAGCTCCGGGATCTCGTATTTCGACGAAATCTGTAACAGCCTCCCCTTTATTATCACCAGCTCACCTATGAGGTTCATTATGGTGTCGAGAACCTTGACGTCCACTCTAACGCTGTCACTCTTCTTCTGAAGCTGAAAAACCTGTGGAACTCTTTCTTCTTTCCTATCTTCTATTTCCTTCTTTGCCACGGACTCGCTGATGGTGTACTTCTCTATTTCCGCAATGCCACCGAGCACCTCATCCACCTTCTTCGGATCGCCGTCTGCATAGACTATGAAAAGGTCGCAACCCTCCTCGATCTTGCTTTCCTCGGGCTCAGTAGCCTTTATCTCGCAAACCTCTCGCAGAGATTCGAGTATTAGGAGCCCTCTAACTCCCTTCATCATGCAGTCATCGCAAAGTCTTATCTCGATCTTCAGTTTGGCCCCATCTGCTCTCTTCGTCTCACAGACCTCTCTTTCCTTCTTGCCCTCCTCCATGCCAAATCGGTCAATTTTAGCGTAAAGGTCTTTGCAGTCAATTTCATCGTTGTCTTCAGCTTCTATCTTGTTCAGGATCTGCGAAATTCTGTCAGAGCTCGTGAGCAGAAGATCTACGATTTCTTCACTGACTTCTTTACCTCTAAAATTTCCCAGGAAGCTTTCGAGCGTGTGGCAGAGCTTTTCAAGGTTCTTATAGCCCATAAAACCTGCCATACCTTTTATCGTGTGCATGACTCTGAAAATTTCGTCTATCGCAGTTTTGTCACCCTTTTCAAGCCTTAGGAAACTCTGATTCATCAGTTCAACGTATTCTCTTGCCTCCTGAAGAAATTCACCTTTATAATCACTCATTACCCACCACCTCGATGAACCTCGCAATCTCTTCTGGGATATCGAAAATGCTCTTCACACTGTCTACAGCTCCAATCTCTATCGCAGCTTTGGGCATTCCAAAAACGACACACGTCTCCTCGCTGCAGGCTATAATTTTGGCACCAAGATCGTGAAGCTTCTTCATCCCCTTGGCACCATCCTCTCCCATTCCTGTCAGGATCACGCCAACAGCCCTTCCACCGTAAACTTCTGCCACGGATTCGGCTGTTACGTCGACGGAAGGTTTCACGTTGTTCACTGGTTTCTCATCCGTGATCTTGATCCTTATTACGCCCATCGCCTTCCTTAGCCTCATATGCTTTCCTCCTGGAGCGACGTAAACAGTTCCACTACGAACCCTCTCGTTCTCCTCAGCCTCCTTTACCTCGATTTCTGAAAGATCGTTCAGCCTGTCAGCAAGCTGTCTTGTGAAATTCGGAGGCATGTGCTGGACAACGAATACTGGAGCAGGAAAGTCTTCAGGGAGTCTCGGAATTATCTGCTCCAGCGCGGAGGGTCCGCCCGTTGAAGAGCCGATGAGAACGCAGATCTCATTTTTAACCTTCCACTCTCTCCTCAGAACTTCTCCTTTAATCTTTCTCAAATTTTGGAGCCTTAATATGTTCGGATTCACAGTCGAAGCCATTTTAACCTTTTTAACCAGTTCATTCGCGATTTCCTCGATTCCTGTGTTCGGTTTCGCAATGAAGTCAACGGCTCCGAGGCGCAGGGCTTCTATGGTTTCCTTCGCTCCCTCGAAGGTCAGAGAACTGAGCATCACGACTGGGGTTGGAAACTCCTTCATTATTCGCTCGAGCGCCCTTAGTCCGTCCATCCTAGGCATGTTCACGTCTAAGGTGATCACGTGAGGCCTGAGCTTTGCAGTTTTTTCAACTGCTTCGATCCCATCTTTGGCTGTAAATACCTCAAATCCCTCCCTTTTGAGTATTTCTCCAACCGAAAGTCTTATGAGGGCCGAATCATCGACTACGAGAACCCTCATACTTTCGCAACCTTTTTGAGCTCCTCAACAACCTTCGGAGCCTGGAAGGGCTTTACGATGTATCCCTTTGCACCGAGCTTTATCGCCATCTTCACCATCTGCTCCTGCCCGACTGCAGTGCACATCACGACCTTCGCATCTGGATCGAGCTTTTTTATTTCTTTGAGGGCATCTATTCCGTTCATTTCGGGCATGACTATGTCCATTGTCACTATGTCTGGTTTTAGCTGTTTGTAAAGCTCAACCGCTTGCTTTCCGTTCTCAGCTTCTCCAGCTATATCAAATCCAGCCGAGAAGAGGATGTTTTTCAGCAGCTTCCGCATGAATGCGGTGTCGTCAACAACCAGAACCCTAACCACCCTTACCACCTCCCAACTTCTTAGCAACCTCGCTTACCAAAACTACCCCCTTAGGTGTGAGCTCAATCTCCTTTCTAATTTTAACGATTTTTGCAATTCCGAGGGAGACGAATTTGTCGTATATCTTGTTGAGTTCTTCCGTAGAAATTCCGAGCACGGATTCTATGCTGGAAGAATCGACTCCTGTGTAGACCATTGTGAGAACCTGTTCCTCAATCTCTGAAAGCTTCTCCTTGGGCTTCTGCTGTTCGAGAATTCTCCGTAAGTAGTCCATCAGAAGCTCCAAAGTCGTTTCAGGACAGAGAACGAAGCTTGTTAAAACTTCTTTGCCTTCAAGATGTGTCACCGATAGCACTACTCTTTGCTTGTCGCCCACCGTTCTCGTGTCCTTCGAGACGGAACCCACAGCATTTAACGGTATCCTTATCTGCCTTTCAGGGGATAAAAACCATATTGCGGATTCTGTTATGCTGAAGTAACCCTTTTCCCATTTTGAATTC
This sequence comes from uncultured archaeon, assembly GCA_964654365.1. GTDB lineage: Archaea > Halobacteriota > Archaeoglobi > Archaeoglobales > Archaeoglobaceae > WYZ-LMO2. The sequence continues at coordinate 1,566 of CAZZIT010000017.1, read as the reverse complement.
GTCACGAGCACACCTCCGCGGAGAGCTGGTGAGAGAAAGTATACTGCAAACTTGTCTGACTTTATGTTGAATGCGAGAAATCTGAAAACCTGTCTCTGCTTGTCCCCGAAGCTGAAGTAGTAATCCCGGCCGCTCTTCAGCCTTATGCACTCTTTTCCTTCGTAGTTCGTGAGCTCAAGGTCCGTGATGTTTTTGAAATCTATTTTTTCCTTTCCAAAAACCATACTCTTCTCTCCTATGATAACCTCAACTTTCCTCCAACCGCCTTCGAATATTTCTGCGATCAGCTTCGTTTCTGCCATATCAACGTAGCCTTTCTACCTCTCCCTCGTTCAGCACCTTGTTCAAATCGATGAGTATCAGCAAACCGTCGGGAAGTTTTCCTACACCCTTGAGGAACTTTGCCTCTTCTCTCGAGGTTATTATGCTCGGAAGAGCCTCAATGTCCTTCTGCGCGAGATACTTCACCTCGTTCACGGTGTCGACCATCATTCCAATCACTGCGTTGTTGTATTCGACGACGATAATTCGGGTGTCATTATCTATCGGCTTTGGAGGCATTCCAAAGCGTTTTCTTAGGTTTACTATCGTCGTTATCTGTCCTCGGAGGTTTATTACACCTTCAACAAAATCTGGAGCGTTTGGTATTCGCGTTATCTGCGATGGCTTTATTATTTCTCGAACCTGCGATATGTCAACCCCATAGCGTTCTTCTCCAAGCCTGAAAACGATAACCTGCACGGTTTCCCCCTTCATAGCCTGCATACAATCACCCCCAAAATTAGAGCTTAAACCTTTCAGAAATCGCCTTGAGCGTTTCATTTGCAATCGCATTTATCCTCTCCATGCTCGTGCTCACCTGCTGAACCGCAGCAGTCTGCTCCTCGATCGCAGCTGATGTTTCCTCGCTGCTTGCAGCATTCTCTTCAGCGGTGGATGCGACCTCCTCGAAGCTTCTTGCAATCTGCTCTATCTTTGCCACACCTTCCTTAGCCTTGCTCGCTATCGAGTTTATCATTTCCCCGATCGCATTGATGAATACCGCTATTTCTCTGGCCCTGTTCAGAGCAGTCTCTATCTCCTTGCTTCCAACTTCGGAATTTGCCCTGACCTTCATTATAGCGTCTATCACCTTCTTTGTCTCATCCTGGACACTCCTCACAATTTCTGCAATCTCCTCAGTGCTCTTCCTGCTCTCCTCGGCAAGCTTCCTAACCTCGTCGGCAACAACTGCAAATCCCCTTCCATGCTCTCCAGCCCTCGCTGCTTCAATTGCTGCATTTAAAGCGAGAAGGTTCGTCTGGTCCGCGATGGACTTTATCCTCTCGGTCACCTTTCCTATGTTCCTTACCGCCGCTTCGAGAGACTCCACAATTTTAGCGGTTTTCTCGATCTCGGAAACTATTTCGGAGAGCTTCTCAACACTCTTCTGCCCAGTCTCGCTCGTTTCAGTCGCCTTTTTAACCGCATTCTCTGCCCTCTTTGTTGCTTCGTTTGCTATTCTGTCAAGCTCCTTGAAGAGCTGTTCTGCAGACTTTACGTCTGCTAAGGAGGTATTTGCAAGCC
>CAZZIT010000016.1:0-9539 GCA_964654365.1 uncultured archaeon | reverse complement strand
AGATCATCGAAAGCCTTTGCAACTTCGACACCCTTGGATCTGCATAGCCTTTCGATCTCATCCGAAACTGCCTTCCAATCAATTTTTTTAGCCCTTTCTGCGAATTCCTTTGCCTTTCCTGACATGAATTGCTTGGGTCTGTATTTGTCGTAGTAGAGCAGGCTGTTCGTAGCCTTCGCAATTTCCAAGATTTCTGCAATGCTCTCTTCGCTTACACCTGGAACTATTGGGCCCAGAAATATCCAGGTTTTTATTCCTTCGGCTGAAATCTTTTCCAGTGCCTTCACCCTTTCGCTTGGCGGCGAAGCTCCTGGCTCAATCGCTCTCGCGATGTCGTCTTCAAGCGTTGTTATTGTAAACCCAACGTCAACGAGCTCTATTTTGGAACTCAGGATGTCCAGATCTCTCACGACTAAGGAACCCTTCGTCTGGATGCTCGTTCTGAAGTTGCAGTCCAGCAGAATTCTGAGAAGTTCTCTCGTTAACTCTTCCTTGGCTTCTATCTTCTGATAGGGATCCGTGATCGTGCTAAGTCCGACAACCCCTTTCTTCTTTTTTCTGACTTCCTTCGCAAGAACCTCGACGATATTTTCCTTCACGACAACGATTTTACCCCAGTTTTTCCCGATACGGGGATCGCTGTAAAGTCTTGCGTAGCAGTATATGCAGCCATGGGAGCAGCCAATATATGGATTGAGCGTGTAATCGAGTCCTGGCAGATTGCTCTTTCCGAGAGCACTCGAAACCCTCGCTCTTTCTACAAGAAGTTCCATAGCGTCTTCTGCCTCTCAAGATGGCCTATAAGCTTCGAATTTCTCACCCATTCTTCGATCCCTATTCTTGAGAAATTCGAGAGGTACCTTAGAGCCTCCTGAAGTGTGCTGAATTCCGCATAATTCTGCCTGAAGCACTTCCTGAGCATTTCCCTCACAAACCAGACACCTATGGGGATCTTGAATCCGGGGTAAATCTCCCTCCAGAGGATTGCGCCAGACTGTCTTCTAATGCTGCGAAGGTATTCCGCGGTCGCCAGTCTTGACGCATAGTAGCAGCCGCCTAGGGATGCGTATGTTTTTCTTCCCCTCAGATCCTCCCAATCGGTCTCTACGCAGACTTCACGGCCGTAGTTCCACGTTGTGTTGGGGAACCACGCTTCTCCCCACTCAAAGCACCAGTTGTGGGGTGTGAGAATTACCATGAACAGATTCTTCTTCTCCTTCAGCACAAAGACTCTGTAGTGGTCTAAGGTTTCGAAATCCTTGATCTCGGCTACCAATTGTCTTGAAATCGTGTCATCCACGGCTGTAATCGCCCACCTTGTTGGAACCAACCTTCTATTTATACCGAGAGCTCCAGCAGAGAGTAATTTCTGAATGTGCGACACTGCAATTCCCTTCTCGTATAAAAGCCTCATGGCATCGAAAGCACCGAGATCTGAGCTTTCGTAAACCTCCTCCACGACTCTCGGTGCTCTAGGCGTGCTGCAGATCTTTACATCCTTAGCTGGAGCTGTAGGACCCATCGGAGGTATAGAATCATCGTAGGAGATTTTGGGAGGAGGTGGTTTTTCAAAAACAACTTCAAGTTCCACCGGTTTATCATAAAGGCTGATCTCCTGAAGAATTTCAGCTTCCCTTGAGCCTAAATTTCTTACATCCGAGATGAACTGACCGTGGACGAGGGAATACCGGAATTCAAGTATTTTCTCTATTTCCATGTCTCCCCAGAGTTCTGGCCTGTCGTAGAGCGTTGTATCGCCAACAATAGGAGGCAACGCCGGACAGATTCTTACCCTTGGATAGTTCGCCCTTCCGACGAAAATAGATGGCGGTGATGAGCCGAAGACTTCGGGGGAGATTTTGTCAAATTTTATCCTGTATCCTGAAAGCATCGGACAGTGAGGAAGATCACAGAGCATTCTACCCCTGCACAGGATGCAGAGCTTCGGATCGAAATTTTGCACAGGCAAAATTTTGGACAAAATTTAAAAATCTTTTTTTGCATCGAGTGCATGGAAAAAGCCCTTAAATTCCTTTTGCTGATGGGAATCGTCAGCCTCCTCGGAGATGTGGTTTACGAAGGGGCAAGAAGCGTAATAGGGGCTTATCTTGCCACATTTGGAGTTACCGCACTCATGCTCGGATTTGTAATTGGACTTGGAGAGCTGTTGAGTTACGGTTTTAGGATTTTCACTGGACACTTAGCCGATAAAACTCGGCGATATTGGGCCTTCACCTTTTTGGGCTATGCACTGATCTTCTCCATCCCGCTCATCGCTTTTTTCCACAGCGTTGCGCTAATATTCCTCCTCATAATTCTCGAGAGACTTGGTAAAGCTTTTCGTTCCCCTGCTAGGGATACCCTTATCTCTTTTGCGACCGCAAAGATGGGCAGAGGAACTGGATTCGGAATACACGAAGCTCTCGACCAGATCGGTGCTGTTATCGGGCCAATGATGTTCTTCTTGGTCATTTCTTTTGGCTACGGCTACAGAGAGGGTTTTCTTCTCCTATTCATCCCCGCAATACTCATGCTCCTCACGCTTAACCTTGCAAGGCTGAATTACGTTTCTGAAGAACTGCCTCGCAGCGAGGGAGGTTCCAAAAAACTTGGAAGAGTTTTCTGGCTATACATGGCCTTTACCATTCTTGCCGTGGCGGGACTGGTAAACTTCCAGCTTCTTGCGTATCATTTCAAGGTAAAATCCGTTTTTTCTGATGAACTGATTCCTCTGCTCTATGCCCTCGCGATGGGGGTCGATGCAGTCTCAGCAATCCTCGCGGGAAAGGCATTTGACAGGGTTGGACTGAAGTGCTTGGTTCTCGTTCCCCTCTTGACTCCTCTATCTGTTCTAATGTCTCTTCAGTTGAATCCAATTGCAGGTTTAATTCTATTCGGATTTGTTCTCGGAATGCATGAATCCGTGATGCGTGCAGGCGTCGCAGAGCTGAGCGGTGCAGAGAGAAGGGCAACAGCCTACGGAGTTATGAACACGAGTATGGGTTTCGGCCTGTTTGCAGGTAGCTCTCTAATTGGTTTCCTGTACGACATTTCAATCGATGCTGTCATCTTATTCTCGCTCGGAACCTCCGTTTTAGCTCTTTCAGTGCTGCTGTTCGTGCTCAGAGAGAAGAAACCACGGGGTTGAAAAATTAATATTTTTAAGTCCCCTTGCGGAACATCTCAACGACTATGTAGCTCGACAGCATCTCCGCGACTTCAGGTGGAAGAGATGCGAGAAGCTGGAATATCGTTCCCATCTCCTTGGGGAATCCCTTCTCAAGCCCGAGAAACTGCATTAGCTTTGGTCCGTATGTATCTATTGCCTTCTCCATTTCCGAAAAAAGCCTTGACCTTGCTGCGATATCCATCTCTCCGGGAGCGAGCATGTTCAGAATGAGACCAAATGTTTCTATAAGACCCTCCGCTTCACTTGGGGGCATCTTCTTAACGTTTTCAGTACATGCCCTGAGGTCTCCAAGCATTGCATCCGCGGTCTGATCGTGTATGGGCGTTATTGTCAGATGCAGGCTCGGGGGGATTTTCATGTCCTGTATCCCCTTCTGGGGCTGTATAATCCATCCTCTCTTTGCCATCTCATCGCTCAGCTTGAAGAGGTTCACCTCCTCCGATGTGAAGGCTGCGATTACCGAGGGCTCACCCAAGGCCCTGTAGCCGATTTCTCTGAATCCCTTCAATATCCTGCTCTTAGCGCGTATTATCTTCCTCGCAAGCTCTCTATAACCTTCCTCCCCTAGAAAATGCACGACAGCCCAGGCAGCAGCTAAAAGAGCTTCAGAACGCGAAGAAAGCACAGCCGGATTGATTATTGGATACCCAGGCCACTTCAGGTTTGCGAACTGGGAGAGAAGCTTGTAAGGTCTATTTCTGAAGAGTATTATTGAAGCCCCGATGGGTGTGTATGCATACTTGTGCGGATCCATTGAGATCGAGCAAACTCCATCGATTCTGAAGTCGAAATTGGGAATTTTCTCGCCTTCCTTTTTCATGAAGGGCAATACGAAACCTCCAACACATGCATCGACGTGAAGCCAGATTTTCTTGTCCAAAGCAACTTCAGCGAGGTCCTCAATCGGATCTATGGTTCCAAGTGGCCAGTTGGGGGTTGAACCAACGATCATTGCCGTGTTCTCGTTTATCGCTTCATTTATGGCATCTACGTCCGCGGTGAAGCTTTCTTCGTCGATCCTCACTCTCCTCACCTTTAGCCCCATGTACTCGGCAGCCTTGTCGTAGCAGGGATGTCCCGTGATCGGCATCACTATTTCGGGAGTAATTATCTTTCCTTTTTTCAGGATAAAGTTATCTCTAGCCGATTTAACTGCAAGAAAAACGCTCTCAGTACCCCCGAATGTGAAAGTTCCCGTAACTTCCTCATCACCGTGCATAAGGGATGTGGCGATGTCCACGAGATCCTTCTCCATTCTGATCATGCTGGGAAACTCCGTGAAGTCGAGCATGTTCTTGAAAGCAAACATCTTCATCGCTTCGAAGGCAACGCTGCGCATCTCCTCGACTCCGGGCTCAAAGGCTATGGTAAAAAGCCTCCCGCTGAAGGGATCGACATCTTCCGAGCTATATTCTTTCAGCTTCATGAGAATCTCTTCGCTTCCCAAACCCCTATCAGGCAGAGTTTTTCTCATAGAATAATAATGAACTAACTACTTAATAAACGTTTCTTGGCAATTTTTGGGGGAATCATCGATTCATCTCCTAAAATCCTCGAAAATCTCCGCACCACCTTCCCTGTATCCGCCCAGATCGAGCAAGACAGAGCGAAATCCGAGTTCGTGAAGCTTTAATCTCACCTTCAAAACCGTTGCTCTATCGAGAATTTTGTTAAACTCGCCCTCATCCAGCTCGATCACGGCAACTTTATCGATGTTCCTCACGCGCAAGTTTTTTACCCCTAAGGTCCCGATAATGTAGTTCTCGGCCTCATCCACCATCTTCAGCGCCTCTTCAGTTATCCTGAACCCATACGGTATTCTGGTTGCCAAGCAGGGCAGCGAAGGGGAATCGTGAACGGAAAGCCCCAGAAATCTTGCAATCTCCCTTATCTCCTCTTTTTCGAAACCAAATTTTACCCAGGGGCTTATAATCCTTTTCTCCTCCTCAACAGCCCTGTAACCCGGCCTGTCCTTTCCGAGATCGCTGAAATTTGTCCCCTCAAAGATTACCTCGAAACCTCTTTCCTCTGCAAGCGATGCGAGGGTTCTCAGCATCTTTTTCTTGCAGAAATAACACCTTTCCCTTGAATTTTCAGTAAATTCCCTCAATTTTAGCAAATCCAGCTCTACTACCTGGTGATCCACTCCGATCTCTCTTGCAACGGCCTTAGCTGCCTCTATTTCTCTGCTGGGAGTTGCCTGTGATCTGATCGTTGCAGCAAGAACGATGTCAATTTCTTCCTTGCAGATCGCTGCCAAGGTTGCACTGTCAACGCCTCCACTGTAGGCTACCAGAGCACTTTTAAATCCCCTTAAAAAATCCCTTAGTTTTTCCAGTTTTTCAGCCGTTTCACCCCTCATACTTCTCAATTATCTCCCTGAAGGCGTTCAGAACGTACTCGATCTCCTCCTTGCTCAGACCATAGGTGGATAACTTGAAATGCCTCGTCAGACCTGGCTTTATCCCGTGGATTCTCCTGTTCTTCAGTTCCTTGTAAAGGAAGAATCTGCCATCTTTCGCCCTTTTGGAAATCTCAAAAAGCTTTTCTGAAGAGAAAAACATCAGATCGTGGTTATGTGGCTTTTCCCCGAGCTGTAAGATGCCGATCTCTTCCATCTTTGAGGAAAAATATCTTGCCTTCTCGACTTCCTCATTCCACCTCTCCACCCTCTTTTTGACGGTGGGAAAAGAAGCGATGAGCGTCATCAAACTCGCTCCCCTTGCCGTGCAGCCTAAGAGCTCGATCTCCTTGTTTTTGTATTTGCTCGATCTTCTTAGAACGGTTTCCTCCCATTCCCCTCTCATTCCGAGCACTCCAATGGGCCCGCTCGAGGCCATCGACTTGTGCCCGCTCCCAACGATGAAGTCCGCTCCGATGTCCTTAAGCTTGACTGGCATCCTGCCAACCGCATATGCGCCGTTCACGAGCAGTGGAATATCGCGAGCTCTGCAGACCTCGGCAATCCTCCTTGCATCGGGCAAATTTCCGTAGTTTCCATCGGGGTAAGTGATTAATGCCAAAACGATCTCACCCTTTTTTTCGGTCTCCTCGATCACCTCTTCGAATTTTTCTGGCTTTATCAGGTAATCAGGATGCCCTGTGCTCGGCACCTCTGCAATATTCAATCCGGCTCTTTCGGCCGAGATGTAGCTCGAGTAATGTGCGTTTCCGTCTACAACCACCCAGGCGTCCTTTTTTGCAAGCGCGTGCATCACAGCGAACATTCCCTCCCTTGCTCCGCCTGTGATCCTTGCAACATCGCATCCCAGAAATTCGGGAAGCTCCCTGTGGACGAAATCATAAATTGGTGGGTTTTTTATCTCGTCAAGCCTTCCCTGACAGAAGTCGCAGACGCTGTATCCATCTCCCCACTCCAAGAGAGCTTCCTTGGCTTCTTCCGTCAGCTTTCCTCCAGTTTGCAGCGGATCGATGTTGATGAAGTCCTTTGCCTGTCTCCTGAGCATGTAGGATTTCTGCCTGAAATAAAAAAATTTCTCGTGAACACTGAAAGTTTTATCTTCCAGAGCTTGATTAGAGTCGTGAAGCTGCCACCTTCGATGAGGAGTAGAAAAAGATATATTGCCTTCAGGATTATAAATAAAGGAAGCGTGGATGAAAAAGCTCTCTCGGAGGCGATGATGAGAAATCTCACCGCGTTGTTTGGCGAAGTCTCCGCGGTGGAGTGTGGCTTAAGGCTTGAAAAATTCGATGGAGAGAGGGGGATAGTGAGATGCAATCTTGAAGCGCTCGATCGGGTTATGATAGCGCTCACGCTGATAGATCGGATCGGCGATGAAAGCGTTGCACTGCTAACTCTCGGAGTTAGCGGGACGCTGAAAGGATGTAAGAAAAAATTGGGGGTGTTAGCATGAATCTTCCACAGATGGGGTATGATAGGGCCATAACGGTATTCAGCCCTGACGGAAGGCTTTTTCAGGTAGAGTACGCGAGAGAAGCCGTTAAGCGCGGAGCTACTGCTGTAGGCATAAAGGTAAGAGAGGGAGTGATCCTTGTTGCGGATAAGAGGGTTGGAAGCAAGCTGCTGGAGGCGGATACAATAGAGAAGATATACAAGATCGACGAACACATCTGCGCCGCAACTTCTGGCCTTGTCGCAGATGCCAGAATCCTCATCGACAGGGCGAGAATCGAAGCCCAGATAAACCGCCTTACTTATGAAGAGCCCATAACTGTGAAAGAGCTTGCGAAGAGAATATGCGACTTCAAACAGCAGTTCACGCAGTACGGCGGCGTTAGACCATTTGGAGTTTCCCTGCTCATCGCAGGGGTGGATAAAGTTCCAAAGCTCTATGAGACAGATCCAAGCGGTGCATTGCTTGAATACAAGGCTACGGCAATAGGAATGGGTAGAAACGTGGTCGTTGAGTTCTTCGAAAAAGAGTACCGTGAAGACCTGAGTTTTGACGAGGCCTTGGTATTGGCTCTCGTGGCAATCGGAAAGAGCATCGAAAGCGAAATAAATCCATCGGACATAGAAGTGGGATATGTGAAGACAGAAGAGAAAGTTTACAGAGAAATGGGAGTTGAGGAGCTGAGAAAATACGTGGAAAAGGCAAATGAAAGAATTAAAGAAGAGCTGAAGAAGTAGTATGGTCTCGCTCGAGAAGGCGGTAGTGGCGAAAATAAAGAAGGGCGGAAGCGATTACGAAGTACTGGTGGACCCTTACCTGGCAAGAGACCTTAAGGAAGGAAAAGATGTGGATTTTGAGGAGCTTCTTGCCGTAGAGGAGGTTTTCAAAAACTCGAGGAAGGGAGAAAGGGCTTCTGCAGAAGAGCTGCAGAAGGTATTCGGAACGGCAAATCCGAGAGAGATAGCGAGAATCATAATAATGGAAGGGGAAGTTCAGATCACGGCGGAGCAGAGAAAGGATATGCTCGAGGCAAAAAAGAAGCAAATCATTACCTTCATAAGCAGAAATTCGATAGATCCGAGGACAAATGCGCCCCATCCTCCTGCAAGAATTGAGAGAGCACTTGAAGAGGCTAAGGTGCATGTGGACATATTCAAGCCAGTCGAAGCCCAGATAAAGGACATAGTTAAGGCTCTGAAGCCCATTTTGCCTCTAAAATTTGAGGAAATGGAGATAGCGATAAAAATCCCAGCAGAATACGCAGGAAAAGCGATATCTGCCCTTTACAACTTTGGGGGGGTAACGAAAGAGGAGTGGCAGAGGGATGGCAGCTGGATCTGCGTAATGAGAATTCCTTCAGGAATGTACGGAGAGCTAATGGACCTTCTCGGCAGGGTAAGCAAGGGGGAGGCTCTGACGAAGATCCTGAGGAGGATAGGATGAGAAGAATCGTTCTTCCGGGAGACCTTCTTTCCACGAATCCAAAATTGGCGGGTCACGGAACATACGTTGAAGGGGAAAAGGTTTATTCTAGGATAATTGGGCTTTTTGAGCAAACTGATAACTCCATCAGGGTTATACCGCTAAAGGGAAAGTACAATCCCTCGGTGGGAGACACGATAATCGGAATCGTGAGAGAAGTGACCTCAAATGGCTGGAACGTTGACATAAATTCTCCCTATCAGGCCTTCCTGCCCGTAAGCGAAAATCCCGAATGCAAGCCTGGAAAAAAGCTGAACGAAATACTCGACATTGGTGACGCGATAATTGCAAAGGTGATGAGCATAGATCCGAGGATGAGGGTCACGATTACGATGAAAGACAAGGTCTGCAGGGCTATAAGGTTTGGAAGAATAGTTGCGATAAATCCAGCGAGGGTTCCGAGGGTTATAGGCAAAAAGGGCAGCATGATCAAGCTCATCAAGAGCGAGCTCGACGTTCAGATAGTTGTGGGGCAGAACGGCCTGATCTGGCTAAATGGAGATCGCAGAAAGGTTGCAATTGCTGAGGAAGTGGTCTACCTTATTGAGGAGGAGGCCCATACGGAAGGGCTTACGGATCGTGTTGGAGAATTCATAAGGAGGAGAAAGAATGTCCAGACCGGATAAGTTCATAATCAATGGAAAAAGGCTTGACGGCAGACTTCCGGACCAGCTGAGACCGATAAAGATCGAGGTTGGCGTTCTCAGGAGGGCTGATGGCTCTTGCTACATAGAAATGGGTAAGAACAAGGTTGTTGCGGCAGTTTACGGTCCAAGAGAGGCTTTTCCAAGGCATATTCAGGATCCGAGCAAGGTTGTGGTGCGTTACCGTTACAACATGGCCCCATTCAGCGTTGAAGAGCGCAAAAGGCCTGGGCCGGACAGGAGGAGCATCGAGATATCGAAGGTGAGCAAGGAAGCCTTTGAAGCGATAATCATGAAGGAACTATTTCCGAGGAGTGTTGTTGACATCTTCGTCGAAGTTCTGCAGGC
>CAZZIT010000015.1:0-3579 GCA_964654365.1 uncultured archaeon | reverse complement strand
GGAATGCGTGTTACGTTGAAGAACATCATCGTCTGGTAGAATCCCTGCCCTTCCTGACCGATCAGGTTCTCCTTTGGAACCCTGACGTTCTTGAAAACCACTTCGGCTGTATCGCTTGCCCTGATTCCGAGCTTGTTGTGTAGCTTCTTCGCCTCAAGCCCGGGAGTTCCCTTCTCTACGATGAAAACGCTCATTCCGTGGTGTCTCTTCGGTGGGTTTGGATCGGTCCTTGCAAGGACTATGTAATAGTCTGCTATTGTTCCGTTGGTTATGAACGTCTTTGTACCGTTGATCACGTATTCGTCTCCAACTTTGTCTGCCCTCGTCTTTACTCCCGCAACATCGCTTCCTGCCTGAGGCTCGGTGTAGCAAGCGCAGCAGATCGCTTTACCCTTTGCAAGCGGTGGGAGGTATTTCTTCTTCTGTTCCTCGTTTCCAAACATCAGAATTTGCTCTGAGCCGAATGTGGACGAAAGTATCTGTCCCAAGCCTCCATCGACCCTCCAGAATTCTTCCACGACAAGGCAAGAGTCAAGAACTCCAGCCCCCTGACCTCCATATTCTTCAGGGATGTTCATTCCTATGAAACCCAGCTCAGCAGTCTTCTTGAACAGCTCGAACGGGAATTTCTCCTCCCGATCGCACTCCTCTGCATATTTCGGAAACTCCTTTTCAGCGAACTCTCTTGCAGCCTCTTTAATCGCTTTCTGTTCCTCCGTCAGGAGAAACTCCGACAACATACCATATCACCCTTCAGCACTTTTTTTAACAGTATTTAAAGTTTGCTAAATTTTAAATAATTTTTTATCATAAGAAAAACTCTTCTCACATTTTAATCTTTTCCGTGGCTCTTGCGTAAAGAGTTCAGCGGAAGAGTGGGGTTAAGGTTATAAGGTCTCTTTCTTAGCGTCACCATGGAAGTGATTCCAATTGCCTACGATTCAATGGGAGTCAGAAGCATGGCAACTTTTGTTAGAACGAAAGATCTCGCAATAACGATCGATCCAAGCGTAAGCCTAGCGCCCGTGAGATACGGACTGCCGCCCCACAGACTTGAAATCGAGAGAATGAAGGAGAAGTGGGGAGAGATAAGGGATTTTGTAAGCAGAAGCGATTTGATAGCGATCACACACTACCACTACGACCACCACAATCCTGAAGAAGTTGAAATTTTCGATGGAAAAAATCTCTTGCTGAAGAACCCAAGGGAGAAGATAAACAGAAGTCAGCTTGGAAGAGCGAGTTATTTCCTCGAGAAGTTGAAGGAAATAGACGTGGAGATCGATTTCTGCGACGGGAAGCTCTATGAGTTTGGAAATACGGTTATTGAGTTCTCCAAACCAGTATTTCATGGAGTAAACCAGAAGCTCGGCTTCGTCGTCGAGATTTTTATTTCAGAGGGTGATGACAGTTTTGTCTTCTCTTCAGACGTGGAGGGACCAATTCACGAGGATCAGGCTGCATTTATAATCGAAAAAGAGCCAGAGGTTGCTTTTATCGATGGACCGATGAGCTACATGCTCGGCTACCGCTTTTCAGCGGATTCGTTCAGTAAAGCCATTGAAAACATCAGGAAAATTCTGGAGGTTTCGAAAACAGTGGTGTTGGACCATCACCTTTTAAGAGATCTCAAATGGAGGGAAAAGCTGACAGAGCTCTTTAACTATGCCGAACAGCTGGGAGTCAAGCTTCAATCTGCTTCCGAATTTCTCGGAAAACCTGAAGAGCTTTTGGAGGCAAGAAGAAAAGAGCTGTATCAGGAATTTCACTGATCAGTTCACTGCTGTCTCGATGCAGGACTTGAGGTCTCCAAATGCAACTTCAATTCCCCTTTTCTTCGGCAAATACTCAAGAGCCTTTCCGGAGTTAACCATGACGCAATCGAATCTTTCGCTCGCTGGAGAGACGACCATGCAGGTATCCTTGAATACCTTAGCGCCGAGTTCTTCCAGTTTGCCTATTATCTCTTTGCTATCCTCAGCAACGCTGCGAGAAGTGAAGATCCACAGCTCTCTTTTCACCCTCCTTCCTGCAATCAGTCTCAGAATTTCGCTCAGCTCCTCTTTTGAGCAGTGAGGGCAGCCAATTGCAATTAGCTGTGCTTCACAGCTCTTTTCAATTTTACCCTCTATCTCGACAGTCTCGCTTGGCTTTTCGAAGTCTCTCCACTCAGGCGTAATTTCTTCGGCATGGAACATCGCGATATTCCCGCTGGCAGCCAGTGAAGCGGATAGGAGCTTTAACTCGTCCATCGATACCCTTCTGTCGAATATGAAATAGGGTATCTCTCCAGGAAGTTCCAGTCCAGCTTTGTAGCCCACGATCGAAAGGTCCCCAGTTGCCTTCACGACCACCGTGGGTGCCCTGTTCTCTTTAATGTGGAGCCCGTAATAGGGTGTCCGGCCCGTGATTGCCGAAGCCAGTGCGCTGATTCCACTCTCTCTGTTTGTTCTTGCCCCGATAACGGAGTTCGCATAAACCACGGCAGAGCTTTCGGCCCAGGCCAGATGTTCGCCGAATTTCGGCTTTTGGACGTAGTAAGGAGTGCAGGTCAGTGTTATTTCGACTTCAAGATTTTTAAAAATCTCAATTATCTCCATTTGCTTTCTGTAAAACTCTTCCGCGATTCCCATTTCCCTCCATCTCTCCAAGTCCATTCCTGCTGGGTTCAGAGTCGTCCTCACCGACACCCTGCCCTTTATCGTTCTCAGCCATTCAAGACCCTCATCGCCTATGTTGTCGTAGCTAACCCCGGAGATGTGGGCAGAGGAGATCTTTACGAGTCTTTCAGCATCAAAAACCCTCGCGAGTGCGAGGACGATTTTCATGCAGTCTCTTGTTTCTTCATTTTCAAGCATCTCCTCTTCTTCCTTAGTAAGCATTTTCCACCTCTTTTTTCAGCCACTCGGGTAGAGTAAATGCCGAGAGGTGTACTTCAGGATTATAATGTCGCGTTTTACCGCTGATCTTTTTAAAATTCCTTTTAACGTATCTGAAGTCATAGTCTCCAGCAAGAATGAAACTCCAGAGAGCCATCGGGTACGTCGGGATAGTTGCCAGAAAAACTGCTCTGTTTTTCAGCACCGATGAATTTTCCAGCATCTTCCTGAAGTATTCCTTCTGAATCAGCGGGGACTGGGATTGGGAGCAGAAGATCCTGCACTTTTCCCTGCAAAGTTCGAAGAAGTCTCTTCCGAACAGGGGATCACTCACACCGACTGGATCCGTGCTGTCGACTATTATTACGTCAAAGGCCTCGCAATGCTCCAGAAATTGTCTTCCGTCTTCTATCACAATTTCCACTCTCGGATCCTCAAACGCCCCGCCATCTATGCCCAGATGCTTTTTGCACAGCTCTATTACGTTCCGGTCTATTTCGACGAGAACGGCTCTCTCCACGTCATGCTTTAAAACCTCTCTCAGCGCTCCACCATCTCCACCGCCAATGACCAGAATTTTTTTCGCCTTTCTACAGCTATTAAGCGGCACATGGACGAGCATCTCGTGGTAAAAACATTCATCGAACTCTGTGAGCTGGATCTTGCCGTCTATAACGAGCATTTTTCCGAATCTCTCGGT
>CAZZIT010000014.1:0-5782 GCA_964654365.1 uncultured archaeon | reverse complement strand
GAAGGCTATGGCCTGAGCGAGACATCTCCGGTGACGCACGCAAATCCGATCTACGGTTTGAACAAGGCAGGAAGCATCGGAATCCCGGTGCCGGACACGCTCGCAGTCGTAATCGACGACGAAGGAAACGTTCTGCCCCCGGGAGAGGTTGGAGAGCTCGCGATCTATGGACCGCAGGTTATGAAGGGATACTGGAAGATGGAGAGCGAGACCGCAAAAGTGCTGGTAAACGGATGGCTTCTAACCGGAGACATGGCAAGGATGGATGAGGACGGCTACTTCTACATCGTCGACAGGAAGAAGGACATGATCATCGCGGGAGGCTACAACATATATCCGAGGGAAGTGGAAGAAGTTCTCTACGAACACCCAGCTGTTCTCGAAGCAGCTGTAATCGGTGTGCCGGATCCCTACAGGGGAGAAACTGTTAAGGCCTTCATAGTGCTCAAACCTGAATTCAGGGGCAAAGTTACTGCTGAGGAAATCATAAAGTTCTGCAAGGACAAGCTCGCAGCATACAAGGTGCCGAAGATCGTGGAATTCAGGGACGATCTGCCAAAGTCTGCGGTTGGAAAGATCCTGAGAAGGGTGCTGAAAGAAGAAGAGATGAAGAAGGGTGGCACTTAAATTTTAATTTTATTTTATCTTTGAATATTTTTGTCGACTTCCTCGTCAGCTGGGCAGCAAATTGAGAAAAATTTATAGATTGGTAAATGAAGGGAGTAGGAGCACGAGGGTGAAAGAATGAGGTGGACGATACTTATCCCGATCTTGGCACTGATTCTGCTTGGCTGTGTCGAGCAAAAGGCAACACTCAACGTCGAGAGAAACGTCGTTTACAACTGCCAGTGCCACGAAGATCCCTGGAATTACGCCAAACATTACGCAAACGTAACGAGCTGCAATGAATGTCATGGAAACGAGATCTTGCTGACCCACAGAAATCTGACTGGCTGGGTTTGGGATGATACAAGGGAAGCAAAATGCACCATCTGCCATGATTCATCTTTGCTCGCGAACCATGTGAAAGGCAATTGCCAAACCTGCCACAAGACTATGGTCGAGAGGCACAGCAAGTATTTGGATAAGTATATAGAGCACGGGGTGAAATCATGAAGCGCCTTGCATTCGTCTTCTTGGCAAGTTTTGTTTTATTCTTCGCACCCATAAATGCGCAGCAAAGCGTTCACACCTGCGACACCTGTCACAGTCATGCTGACATTTACAAGGCCCACCTTTCGACATGGACAAAATGCGCTGAATGCCATGGAGATCTGCACTCTCTACACTCTCCTAAGGAAGCAAGCTGCCAGGATTGCCACGGTGGCAGCCCATTCACAATTCTCTGCCACTCAATGCCCAGCGACATGAGGATACCCACAACGGAAGGACTTGGCGCTTCATGCGTTAAATGCCACGCAATCGTAACAGACCACCAGGGTGACTGCAGGAACTGCCACACTGAAGACGTGAACGTCATACACAAGGATGCAAACCTCTTTGGAGGTGAGTGAATATGCTCGAGTTCATCTACTACGTTCTGCTTTTAATAGCAATTGCAATCTTCGCCAAGGGTGTTAAGGAAAAGATAGACTTCGTAAACAGCGGCCGCCCGAGTTCCGAGCCCCGGACGAACAACAAACTAAGGAGGCTCGGATATGTGATAAAGGATGCATTTCTGCTCATCAGGCTCATCAAAAGGGAGAAAAAGATGGGCATAGGGCACTTCTTGGTGCTCTGGGGCTTCATAATCCTCTTCGTGAACATAATCGTTTTCACAGTATACGCAGCGATACCCGAAGCCTTCAGGGGGGCGTATGTTGCCTTTAAGTATTCGATGACTGCTTCTGCAATCCTATTCTTCGCAGGACTGCTTTACATGGCCTTTAATCGCTACGTTCTCAGACCATCAAGGTTTTCAAGGAAATACGACAACACAAACGATGACAGCCTTGTTCTTCTGCTTCTCATCTTCCTCGCCATTTTCGGCATAGCTCTCAAGGAGTACTTCCGCTTCGCTCCAGAATTTGCGACAACCTGGATCGTGGATATCCTCTGGTTCGCCCATGCCGTGCTGATACTGGCCATCTTCGCCCTGATCCCATACACCAAGCTCATGCACATAATCGCGGCTCCTTTTGCGATCTTTACGAAGACCGAAAGGAAGCCAGGAGTGCTGAGACCAACCCCGGAGACGGAAGACTACGTGGGGATGGTGAAGAGATCGGATCTCACAAGACGAGATCTGCTCGCAAGCCTCGCATGCATGCGCTGCGGCAGGTGTCAGGATAACTGCCCCGCTTTCAACTCGAGAACTTCGCTGTCGCCAATGTTTCTCGTGCAGAACATAAGGCACATAGATAAGATACTCAGGGACGAGCTGCCGGTCGCGAAGCCCTACGAAGTTGTCCTTGAGGAGGACGGAGGCGAAGCTGAGGAGCCAGTGCTCTTAGACAACGTTCTCGACATGCACGCAATCTGGGCCTGCACGACCTGCAGGGCGTGCATGGAGATGTGTCCTGTTTACGTGGAACAGATGGACATGATCATAGAGATGCGCAGAGGAGTGATCGAGAGCGGTGAAACACCGCCGGATATAAGAGATTTCCTCACGAACATTCAGAAGCAGAAGAATCCCTGGGGAGAAGGGAAGTTCAAGAGAGACCAGTGGGTCAAGAAGTCAGAGGTTCCAGTGCCGACTGTTAAGGACAACCCCGAGTTTGAGTGGCTCTGGTTCGTCGGCTGCGCTCACAGCTTTGACAACAGGAACATTCCCGTCACCGCAAAGCTCGCAAAGATCCTGAAGGACATAGGTGTGAACTACGCGATCCTCGGGAGAGATGAGGGTTGCTGTGGAAACGACGTCCGCAGGGTTGGTGAAGAGGGGCTATTCCAGCTGCTGAAGGAAGAGAACGTCGCTCAGTTCGAGAAGTTTGGAGTGAAGAAGATCATCGCCACTTCCCCGCACTGCTTCAACACGCTCAAGAACGAATACGAAGGCTACGATGTGAAGTTCATCCTCGAAGTCATCTACGAGGCCATAAAGGACGGAAGGCTGAAGCTCAAGAAGCCCATAAACAAGACTGTTACCTTCCACGATCCCTGCTACCTCGGCAGGTACAACGGGCTTTATGAGCTCCCGAGGGAAATCCTTAAAGCTATACCGGGACTCAAGCTTGTCGAGATGCCGAGAAACAGAAACAGAAGCTTTTGCTGCGGTGCAGGTGGCGGAAATCTCGTAAGGGAGTATCCCGGGCAGTTCAGGCCGAACAACCTCAGGGCCAAGGAGGCTGCTGAAACTGGAGCGGAGATTCTGGCAGTTGCCTGCCCGTTCTGCATGATAATGCTCGAAGACGGAGTGAAGAGCGAGAAGCTCGAGCAGAAGATAACGGTTCTGGATATCATCGAGCTCGTTTACGAGTCAGCATATACCTGAAATATTTAATTTATTTATTTTTAACCCTTCGCAGTCAATTTTATCTGTCCTGCTCCCTAAGCGATTTGTGCGTGTTGCGATCGAAACCTACGGCTGCACGATGAACCAGTCTGACTCTGACGTGATGAGGCACATCCTTTCGAGAGAATTTTCACTCTCAAACGTTGAGGATTCTGACGTCGTGGTCATAAACTCCTGCGGGGTGATAGAGTATACAGAAAGGAAGATCGTAAGGAGGATCCTCGAGCTGAAGAGCGCGGGAAAGAAGGTCGTACTGGCCGGCTGCCTGCCAAGGATCTCAAAAAATGCATTAGAGCTCGCAGATTCTGCCATAACCCCTGATAACCTTGAAATGGTTGTCGAAGCTGTTAAATCGACGCTAAACGGTGGAATGCGTTTTCTTGAATGGCGAAACGTTGACAAGAGCCTATTACCAAAGCTGAGGTGCTCTGAAACTGCGATAGCCATAGTATCGATATCTGAAGGCTGCATGGGCCACTGCTCCTTCTGCGCCACAAGGTTTGCAAGGGGCAGGCTCAGGAGCTTTTCAATTGAAGGAATTCTTAGAGAGGTCGAAAACGCTGTCAAAAGCGGATACAGGGAGATACAGCTTACTTCGCAGGACACGGGCTGTTACGGGCTTGATAGGGGAGAATTTCTGCTTCCGAAATTGCTTGAAAAGATAAGCGAGATCGAGGGCGATTTCAGGATCAGAGTGGGGATGATGAATCCGCAGCATGCAAGAAAAAATCTCGATCAGCTCATAAATGCCTTTCAGAGTGAAAAAATATTCAAATTTTTGCACGTTCCCGTGCAGAGCGGAGACAACAGAGTGCTCGAAGACATGAAAAGGGATCACACGGTGGAGGACTTCTTAGAGGTCGTGGAGAAATTTAGAAGTACCTTCGAGATCACCTTGGCAACCGATCTCATCGTGGGCTACCCCAGCGAGACAGAGGAGTCGTTCTGGAGGAGCTACGAGCTTGTTGAGGAAGTAAAACCTGACATAGTGAACATAACGAGGTTCTCCAAGAGGAAAGGAACCTTAGCTGAAAAACTGAGGGAAATTCCAGGGTGGATTGTAAAGGAAAGATCGAGGAAGCTTACGCAGCTCTGTGTAAGGATCGGGCTTGAAAACAACAGGAAATTCGTGGGAAAAAGATTGAGTGTGCTGGTCACAAGCCCCGGAAAGAGAAGTATGCTTGCAAGAACAGACTCCTACAGAGCCGTGATCACGTCAGGGAAGCTTGGAGAAAGAAGGATTGTGAAAATAGGAGCCTGCAGGCATAATTATTTGCTCGACGAAGAACTTGCAGCCTCGAGGAATTCAGATAAAAAGCTTTAAAAGTGTAAGAAGCTTCTGGCGAGTATGAAGATAGAAAAAGTAGCCGTTCTTGGCGCAGGAGAGATGGGGCACGGCATTGCGGAGAACTGTGCAATCGCAGGCTACGAGGTCTGGCTCAGAGCGAGAAGACAAAGCTCACTTGATGAGGGAATGAGAAGGATCAGAGAGGGCCTTTTCAAGCTAAAAAGCAAAGGAGTAATAAAGGATGCAGATGAAGTTCTTGCAAAGATCCAAACAACAACAGATCTTAAAACCGCTGTGGAAGATGCTGACTTGCTAATAGAGTCAATTCCGGAGATTTTTGAGCAGAAAATCGAGCTTTTTTCCGAATGCGATAAATTTGCAAAGCCAGAGTGTATTTTTGCTACGAACACCTCCACTATGAGTATAACGAAGCTCGCAGAGGCAACTAAAAGGGAGGACAGGTTCATAGGAATGCACTTCTTCACACCCGTTGTCATCATGGAACTCGTTGAACTCACCAAGGGAGAGAAGACAAGCGAGGAGACTCTGAAAATATGTATGGATTTCGTGAGAAGCTTGAAGAAGATACCCATAGTTCTCAAAAAAGAAACTCCTGGCTTTATCGTCAATCGAGTCGTTGCGCCAACCTCTGTTCTGAGGTTATGCATAATTGAGAACGGAATTGCAACGCCTGAAGAGGTTGACGCGACCTACAGAAAAGCGGGAAACGTTATCGGGCTCTTTGAGCTTTGGGACTATCTTGGCCTTGATGTTGTTTGCAACGCGATGAAGTACTATGCAAAGGCATTGAGTCCAGAATACGAGCCAAAATACCTCGAAAGGATGGTGAAAGAAGGCAAGCTGGGCAAAAAGAGCGGCATGGGATTTTACGACTGGAGCAGAAGACCTGAAATCGATCTCAGTAAAGCAACCGATAAGGTTGACGTTCGGGACTTTGTTTTCCTGGAAATCAACGAAGCGACAAAACTTGTCGAACTTGGAGTTGCAGACCCAGAAACGATCGATTTGGCGATCAA
>CAZZIT010000013.1:0-1570 GCA_964654365.1 uncultured archaeon | reverse complement strand
GATGCTGATCGCTCTAAGCAGCGCTCAGGAGTGGAGGGGAACGGACGAGATTGCAGAGGAAATAATAGCGGAAATCAATCCAGAATACGAGCCGTGGTTCTCTCCGATTTTCGAACCGGTGGGAGAACTTGAGAGCCTGTTCTTTAGCCTTCAGGCTGCCATAGGCGGCTTTCTGATCGGTTACTTCCTTGGAAGGCATGACAGAAAGTCTTGAAAGCGTCCAGGTAACCTCAAGAAAGCTGATGAGCCCTCACCTTAGGGTATGGCTTGTTCTGCTGTCCCTCTCTCTGATACTCGTGGACATTCACGCGCAGCTCGTCGCCTTGGCATTGTTCTCAGCGCTCTCAATCCACGCTTCAAGGTATTACTTCAGGCTGCTTTTCGCTCCAGCAGTCTTCATCCTGTTCTCCACAGCTGTTATCCTCTTCACGATCGAGGGAAACGAGATCGCGAGCCTTTACTTTTTTAAGATAACCGACAAAAGCCTCGAAGTTGCAGGAAGCACATTGCTGAGGTGTTTCTCAGCCCTTTCCGCGTTCTGCTACCTGATCCTGACGACTACTCTTCCGGAATTCGTGAATTCGCTAAGGTTAAAGGGGTTTCTCAGAGAGATAATGCTCCTCGGCTACAGGGCAATTCAGGTTCTGATGGAAGAAGCCGAAAATCTGAGGAACTCGGCGGAATCCAGGCTTGGATTTCGGGGAGTGCGCAGGTGGATCAGAACAACGGCCCTGATTGGCTACATGATCTTTCTGCGTTCTCTATGGAGGCTTGAAAAATTCGAGATGGCCAAGGATTCAAGGTGCTACTCAGGAATTTTTCCGTCGAGAAATGTGGAACATGAGGGAAAAATCTACGCGATTCTAATCTTTATGGCCATTTCTTCGGGGCTGCTGGTATGATTGAAACATGCGATCTCTGGTTCTCATACGGGGACAGGGAAGTTTTGAGGGGGGTGAATTTCAGGGCGAGGCGATCTGAGGTCACGGTGGTCATGGGGAGAAACGGTGCGGGAAAGACGACGCTCCTTCTTCACCTGAACGGGCTTCTCAGGCCAAAAAGGGGAGAAGTTAGGCTCAATGGAACCAGGATCGTGTACGATAAAAAGAGCCTTTTCGAGCTACGGAAAAGGGTCGCCATCGTCTTCCAGAACCCGGAGGACCAGATCATAGCTCCGACTGTCTGGGAAGAGGTCGCATTTGGGCCAGCAAATGCGGGTCTAAGTCTCGAGAATGTAAAAAAGGCTTTGAAACTCGTTGGGCTGGAAGGTTACGAGAACAGGCTCTGCAGTCAGCTCAGCGGTGGTGAAAAGAAAAGACTTTCAATTGCAGACGCCATTGCAATGGATCCCGAATTCGTTATTTTGGACGAACCCACCGCTGGACTTGACCAGAATGGATTCGACTCCATCGTGGATCTGATTCTGAAACTAAGGAACCTCGGAAAGGGAGTTGTGATCGCCACGCACGATTTCGAGCTTGCGAGCAGGGTGGGGGATAGATTCTACTACCTCGACGCAGGAAGGGTCGTCTACGAAGGAGAGAGGATAAGCTACGGGCTGGCAAAGAAG
>CAZZIT010000012.1:0-12018 GCA_964654365.1 uncultured archaeon | reverse complement strand
TGATTTTTTATTTTCCCTCCAACGGAAATCTCATCTCATTCCTCGCAATTTTTTCCCTCAGTGCTTTTTCCAAATCTATTCCTGCAACATCGCAAAAGTAAAGCAAGTAGATCAAGATGTCCGCAATCTCTTCTGCAATCTCCCCCCTCTTCTCATCAAGAACTCTTATCTCTTCCTCAGCGTTTGTGGTCCATTGAAAAAGCTCAAGGAGCTCCGTGCTCTCTATGATTATCGATAGGGCGAGATTTTTTGGGGTGTGATATCTCAGCCAGTTTCTTCGATCTCTAAAATCTCTAAGCGATTTGATGACATCATCGAGTTCCATAGTCCGGGCAGATTTCAAAGCAGAAAATCGTTTCGGAAGTATTTAAATTCCCACGCTATCTTTTTTTGTGAATTCCCTAATCGAGGAAAAGGTCAGGGAGATAAGGGAGATTGTGGGAGATGGGAAGGCTATAATAGCCCTCTCGGGCGGGGTTGACAGCTCCACAGCTGCGATGCTCGCTTACAAGGCCATTGGAGAGAGACTTTATGCTGTATTTGTGAACACGGGGCTTTTGAGAAAGGGAGAGCCGGAGTTTGTTATAAAAACGTTCAGAGATTTTGGGCTAAATCTGATAGCTGTTAACGCAGAAGAAAGATTTTTCAGAGCTCTTAAAGGTGTAATAGACCCGGAGGAGAAGAGGAAAGTCATAGGAAAGGTTTTTGTTGAGATTTTTGAGGAAGAAGCTAAGAAAATCGGGGCAGATTTTCTCATTCAGGGAACGATTGCACCGGACTGGATCGAGAGCAGAGGAGGAATAAAGAGCCACCATAACGTTGGCGGCCTTCCGGAGAGGTTAAAATTGCGAATAATCGAGCCATTACGCGATCTTTACAAGGACGAGGTCAGACAGCTCGCAAGAGAACTCGGGATCCCTGAGAAGATCTATGGGAGGATGCCCTTTCCCGGCCCAGGGCTTGCTGCGAGAATAATTGGCGAGGTAACACCTGAGAGGGTTAGAATTGTAAGGGAAGCGAATGCAATTGTTGAAGAGGAGATAGAGAGGGCAAAGCTCAGGCCGTGGCAGGCTTTCGCGGTGCTTCTCGGGGTGAAGACGGTTGGCGTTCAGGGCGACATAAGGGCCTACAAGGAGACGATCGCTGTAAGGATAGTTGAAAGCATCGACGGAATGACGGCAAACGCGATGAACGTTCCCTTTGAGGTTCTGCAGAGAATAGCATTCAGGATCGTAAGCGAAATCCCCGAGGTCTGCAGGGTGCTTTATGACGTGACGAATAAACCGCCAGCAACCATCGAGTTTGAGTGATATGATTGCAATAATCGAGAACCACGGGCAGTATACCCACAGGATCTGGAGAACGTTAAGGGAGATTGGAGTAAAGGCGGAGATCATCGAAAATACAACTCCAGTTAGTGAGATCAAAAATCGAAAACCCGCGGGGATCATATTCAGCGGTGGTCCAAGCCTTGAAAGGGCGGGAAACTGCTGGGAGATCCTTGAGAGATATGGGGAATTCGGAGTTCCGTTGCTCGGAATTTGCCTTGGACATCAGCTAATCGCGAAATTCTTTGGCGGAGAAGTGGGAAGGGGGAAAAGGGCTGAGTACAGCCTGATCGAGGTCGAAATATTAAAGGAAGACGAAATATTCAGGGCGCTACCGGGCACGTTGAGGGTTTGGGCGAGCCACATGGATGAAGTAAAAAAGATGCCAAGAGATTTTGAACTTCTTGCGAGAAGCGAATTCTGCGAAATTGAGGCTATTAGGCACAGAGAGCTGCCGATTTATGGCGTGCAGTTCCATCCAGAAGTGGCTCACACGGAGAAGGGAAAGGAGATCTACAGAAACTTCGTATACCTTTGCAAAATTTAATTGCAATGCTTTATAAAAAAAGGGATTAGAGTTCGGAGACTATCTCGTCTAAAAGGGCCAAATAATCTTCCTCTTTCCTCCAGAGGTTGCCAAAGCTCATAGCAGCATTCGGATGATAGTAGCGGTCAATGGATATCGCCCTTATGTGTGGTGCGAAATTCTTGATCGCCGCGAGCATCTGGGAACCGTGGTAGTAAATTGTACCCATCATCAGCACAACGTCGTAGTTTCCTTTCCCGTCGAAGCCCTTCCAGTTGGGGTCGAGCAAGAACTGAGCGAGTTCGTGAAGCACCGCATACTTCGCATTGATCCCTGCCTGGGCAAGCTTACCGATGGCATTACCCGTCGCCACCACTGTTACACCCTTCTCTGCGAATTTCCTAACTCTTTCAATCATTGCTGGTGTTATGTCTGGACCTACTATCAGAAGTGGGTGCTTTGCCTTCTTTACGGCCATTGCCACTGGCTTCCCCTTTTCAAGTAGCATCGCCATCTTTGGCCCAGGAATGTTTGCAGCATCAAATGGCTGCTCAATCGTCTTGGGCATTCCCATCACCTCATTTCTTGGCCAAACTTGAGAATCCTTCCTTGAAGAGTCTCTCGACGCATGTCGGATTGAAGCCTGCATGATACGGCCTTATTGGTCCCTCGAGGATCTTCTTCCTGCTCCAGTCTATCTTCCAGCCGTGCTTTTCTTCAAGCTCCTTTAGCAGTTCCTCTCTCTTCGCGAGCGGCAAATCTGTTTCAGTTCTAACGTACAGATGCCAGTCGTCCGGCATTCTGCCCAAGTATTTCAGGCTCAGATCGATGTAGTGGGTCAGCTTTATGGCTCTGCCCTTGTCCGTGTCATTCGGCCTGAAGCACAGCTTTGCTATGAGCGGAATAGCCTCTTCGATGGTTTCAGCCGCAACAAGCAAGTCCTGCGGTGCCGGTTCAATGCGAACCTTCTGCCCGCTTCTAACATCGTATACCATCCAGTCTTCATCGTTGTACGGCCTCCCCAAGAATGCCCTGCGGTACTTGCTCCCGTGCGGTCCAACGACAACTGGAATTCCGAGCCTGTTAACTCCTGTTGCTATGCTGGCAGCCTTCTGGCTGTATGCTCCCCAGGCTACTCCGCAAGCTCCGACTCTGTTCAGAATGTAATCAGCTATCTCCTCATAGTTGGCCCTAATATTTCTCATTGCAAATATCCTCGCAACCTTTATCGCTGCTCCGTGGATGTGTGCATTCGAGACGCAGCTACCAATGTTGACGACGCCACCGCCATCAAAATCGTCCTTGTACTTCTCGTAAACAGTCTTTCCTTCTTCATCCTTGTAGAGCCCGCAGTCCATCGCCATGCATCCAGTGGTTACCACGATGTAATTCCTCGATGCGAACTCGTTTACTATCGTGTAAGCATCCTTCGTGCCGTTCGGATAATTGCTGCAGCCAACAACTGCAATGATTCCAGGAATCGTACCGAGGACAATCGGAGCACCAACGTTCCTGATTTCGGAATCCCTGACTGGACCTCTGCCCCTTCTAACCTTTCCTTTCTCGTTCAGTATTCTGTTCCAGGCAGCATAGTTGAACATGTCTATTATCGGTATATTCTTCGGGCAAACCTGCTCGCACCTTCCGCATGTTATGCAGACGTCCCACTTCTCCTCAAGCACCTTTCTGTCCCCTTTCTCTGCAGCCTCCATTGCCTCGCCAATTCTTATCTTCTGCGGGCACGCGATTGTGCAAGTTCCGCACTGCGTGCAGGCTTTTGCGTAGCTCATGAACTGCTCTTCAGTAAGCACGGGCTTTATCTCGCCTCTCTTCTTTCTCCTAGCCCTTGCAACCTCAACTGCAATTTCGCCGACCTTAAGAGGATCGAGCACAACTGCTCCCGGGTTTCCATCGAGCAGGTACTTAATGACCTCCTTTGGATCCTTCTTCGTCATGTCTGGCAGTGCATGCATTGCCTTCGCATTCGTGCAAAGAACAGGTATTCCGAGCTTTCCTGCATGGTACAGAATGTCTGCCCTGATGCACTGCTCGTCAATCACGATTATGTCGGCCAAGCCTGCCCTTACAACTTTGAGCTGTCTGCCCAAAGAACCTGCTATTTTAGCCTTAGGCCAGTATCTGCTCATGTCGTGAGCTGTGCAGCAAATACCCGCGAGTTCAACCTCATCGCCAAGTTTGTTGTTCTCGATATAGTCAGCAATGTTAAGGGCAGGAGGAGCATGATGGCCTATCACGAGCACGATCGCTTTGTTTCTATCCAGAACTCCCATTCCCAGCTCGATAAGGGGCTGATTGCTCTCCCCCTTCGGCAGGTTGAAAGCAACGATCTGGGCAATGTCCGCTATCTCCTTGCCGAGAGAGTCCATCATGCCAAGGTGGAATGCCTTCGATTCGAAGTCCAAGTAGCTGCCCTCCTGTCCCGTGTGAATTGCATCCATTACCTGCACTATCTGTTCCTCAACATAAGTAAGCGCTCTCTCCAGATCAGCTAAGGTCTTCGGCTTAATTCCAGTTATCAGCTGCGTAAGCGGTGCAACTTCCGAAATTTCAGGGCCAAGATCCACGGGGATCTCTTCAAGCTTTTTGCCTGTGATGTGCTCTATGTCATGGAGCATGTGCCTCGCGTGCCCCGTGTGGCATGCTGTGCCTATGGCTACCGCAATATCGACAATTCTTCCAGTCTGCGCTTCGAGGCTAATTCCGCAGGCTCCGCGCTTGTTTTCGGTCAGATCACATTTGCCCATGGTGCAGAGGCAGCACATGTCGCAATAAGGAGCATAGAATGGCTTGTAGCGCTTGAGCAGGGTGAAATCCCAGTCCCTCAGCGTTTCTATCTGCGGAAAAGGCGTTGGACCCATTGGAGCCCACTCTTCCTCTTCTTCCGTGATCTCTCCGATCTTTATACTGACGTTCCTGAGCTCATCCACAAATATTGCTCCCTTTCTAAATTCGAGAACCATCTTACCACCACCTTGTCCTTTCTCTGATCACATATAAATTTTTTTAAAGTTAATATCAGCATTTTTTATAACAAAAGAAAATATGAATTTTCAAGCTAAATTTAATATCTCGTGCTATCTAAATTCATTTCGTTCATCCACACTTCGTGAAACCGCAGAACCTGCATGTCGCGCAGCCTTCGCCGTATTCAAGCACGTTACCGCATTCAGGGCATACACCGCCGATCATCTTTGTCTTCCCCTCCTCCTCCACGATCTCCTCTGCAAACTCAGTCAAAGGTTTTATACCCTCCACTTCAAACTTTATTCTCTTGTACTCTCCCTTGAGCCATTTTTCAAGCACCTTGGCCACTCCATCTGCGCAGCTCGTGATGATCTCGCCGTTGTCGAAGCCTATGGATGGGCAGCGAATTCCCTTCAGCTGCTTGATGAGAACCTCTGGATTTATCCAGCTCCGTAAAGCTACGCTTAAAAGTCTGCCAATTGCCTCTGTTTGCGACGCAGAACATCCTCCGCTTTTTCCGAGCTGAACGAATACCTCTGCTATGCCCTCGCTGTCCTCGTTTATTGTTACATAAAGCGAACCGCATCCTGTCCTCGTCTCTATGGTTCTGCCCTCAGTTACTCTTGGCCTTGGGCGAGGTTCGATGAACTTGGAAGGTCTCCTAATTTTCTCCTTCTCCTTCTCGGCTTTCTTGAGCATCAAAACCTGCTCTTCCCTGCTCCCGTCTCTGTAGACAGTAATACCCTTGCACCTGAGCTCATAGGCAAGAAGGAAAGCCTTCTCAACGTCAAGCCGGGTTGCGGAGTTTGGCAGATTTATGGTTTTGCTCACAGCATTGTCCGTGAACTTCTGGAATGCTGCCTGCATCCTTACATGCCATTCTGGAGCTATCTCGAGTGCACATTTGAAGACTCTCTTCATTTCTTCGGGCAGATCGAACTTCTGAATGCTTCCTGTTTCTGCAATTTTCTCGATCAGCTTCTCGCTGTAAAGTCCCCTTTGCTTTAAGGCATTCTCAAAGATCCAGTTAACCTCGAAAAATTCTTCACCATCAAGAATGTTTGCCCTCTTGTATGCTAAGGCAAAAACGGGCTCGATTCCGCTGCTGCAGTTGGCTATTATGCTGATCGTGCCCGTAGGAGCGATCGTCGTTGTTGTGGCGTTTCTCATCTTTAAACCTCTTTTCTCCCAAACGCTCCCCTTCCAGTTTGGAAAAACTCCCCTTTCTTCTGCCAAGGCCTGAGATGCCTTATGAGATTCATCCTGTATGAACTTCATGACTTTTTCGGCAAGGGCTATAGCCCTCTCACTGTCGTAGGGAATTCCGAGAAGGAATAGGGCATCGGCCCATCCCATAACGCCTAATCCGACCTTTCTGTTGGCCTTGGTCATCTTTTCTATCTCAGGGATCGGATAGCCGTTTACGTCGATAACGTTGTCTAGGAACCTCGTGCAAGTCCATACAGCTTCTTTCAGCCTTTCCCAATCAAATTCATCTCCTTTTACGAATTTTGCAAGGTTTATGCTTCCGAGGTTGCACGACTCGTAGGGAAGCAATGGTTGCTCACCGCATGGATTCGTAGCCTCGATCATCCCGACATGCGGTGTAGGATTATGGCGGTTAACTTCATCGATGAAAACAATCCCAGGTTCGCCATTTCTCCATGCTCCTTCAACTATCAGATTAAATATCTTCCTTGCCGAAACCTTCCGCACCACTTCTTCTGTCCTCGGATTGATTAGCTCATAGTCATCATCTTTCTTAAGAGCGGACATGAATTTATCAGTGACTGCAACGCTTATGTTAAAGTTTCTCAGCACTCCTTCCTCCCATTTTGCCTTTATGAACTCCTCTATGTCTGGATGATCGCAGCGTAGAATCCCCATGTTCGCCCCCCTCCTCCGCCCTCCCTGCTTGATCTGCTCAGTAGCAGAGTCGAAAATCTTCATAAAGCTCACTGGCCCGCTTGCAACTCCCATGGTGCTCTTTACGAGATCTCCCTTAGGTCTGAGCCTTGAAAAACTGAATCCAGTTCCGCCGCCACTTTTCTGAACCTTTGCCATGTCCCAGAGAGCTTTAAAGATTCCGTCTATGCTGTCTTCGATCGGTAAGACAAAGCATGCAGATAACTGCCCCAAGGGAGTACCTGCGTTCATCAGCGTGGGAGAATTTGGCATGAATTCCTGATTCCACATCAAATCGAAAAATTTCTTTGCCCAAAACTTGGGATCCCCTCCATAGTTCTCCTCAGCAATTGCAACCGCATTGGCTACTCTCCAGCACATCTGTTCCGGAGTCTCGATAACCTCTCCCTTTTCATTTTTGAGCAGGTATCTTTTCCTGAGCACAGCTTCAGCGGTTTTTCCAAGAATCATCAAACCACCAGAGATTAGTTTTCTTCTTCCAGAAAAATCTTACGACAGAGTTGCGATTGAAGCCACTGAAAAACGGATTTTGCATATAAAATTAACTTTACCTGAAATCAAATAATTTTTGTCAAAGTTTTCTTGCGAGGATTGCTGTGTACCCTTTGGAGAAGACTTCAAAGACCTTAAAGCCGTTATCTTCGAGCTTCGAGATGTATTCACCAAGCCCGAGATCCCCTTCGAAAGTGTAGGCTTTGGAAGCCTTTTTGAGTCTCTCAAAACCCCAGAGATTCCATTCCAGATCTTCGATACCAAATCCATCCGCTGGGAAATACTGCCTGTTAACGTAAATCCCTCCCTTTTTAAGCGCCCTCGATATCTTCGGAATCAGCTCAGCTCTCTTTCCTCCAGGATTGAAGGAGGAGAAAACGATGTCGTAATTCTCCCCCAGCTCATCTCTGAAGAAATCCCCCTCAACAAAGTTGACTCTCTGAGCATTAAATGGTTTTAGAAAATCCTTAGCCGAATTTACGACTTCCGGAAGGTCGAATACATCGGCAATCAATTCCTCGTTCAGCAATGTGAATGCGTAGGCATAAAGCCCGTGTCCACCTCCGAGATCGAGAAGTCTTTTTGCTTTTCTGAATTCCTCGAGTGATGCAATTTTGAAAACGAACTTTAGGTCTTTCAGCAGGGCAATTTTCCCGAGAACTCTGATTCTTCTTTTGAAAAAGTCTGCCTCTCTTCGCAAGTTCTCTCCCTTCATTGTATTCTCGAGATTGAGCCAGAACTCGATCTCTTCTCGCTTCTCCTCGAAAACTTCTGCGATCGAGAATGGAGACCTCCTGCTCAGGAATACTTTCGAAATCTCAGAAATCCTGTATTTTCCTCCTTCTTCGATTAGAAGTCCCTTTGAGCTCAGAAATCTGCACACAGCTTCTGCAGCTCTGTAGTTCAGTTTTACCTTTTTGGAGATCTCCTCGGCTGATCTCGGTTTTTCGAGGAACTCGAAGAGTCCGAGCTTCAGGCAGCCGTGAAGCACGGCGAAAGTCTTAAGTTCTTCGAGTTTGAGCAGCTCTTGTAGCCATTCTGCATTCAATTTTAACACTTCAAGCATAATTGAGAATTGGCTGGATTTAAATAGTTTTATCCATCTCTGAGTTCGTCTAATTCTGAAAAGCTTTTATTCTTAGCTTCGAGTGGATTTCATGTATCAGAAGCTCAAACCGCCCGAAGACGGAAATAAAATCGAATACAGGGATGGAAAACTGATAGTGCCTGATGATCCGATAATACCGTTTTTCAAAGGAGACGGAATCGGATTCGACGTGGTTCCAGCAGCCATAAAAGTTTTGGACAGGGCTGCAGAGCTCTTTGGAAAGAAAGTCGTTTGGTTTGAGGTCTATGCGGGTGAAGAGGCATCCAAGATCTACGGAAATCCCTTGCCCGAGGATACGCTGAATGCGATAAGGGAATTCAGGGTCGCGTTAAAGGGTCCGCTTACAACTCCAGTAGGAGGAGGATACAGAAGCCTGAACGTGACGATAAGGCAGGTTTTGGATCTTTACGCCAACGTTCGCCCTGTTTTCTATCTGAAGGGAATCCCTTCCCCGATCAAGGAGCCTGAAAAGGTCAATTTCGTCATATTCAGGGAGAGCACCGAAGACGTGTATGCTGGCATAGAATGGCCGAAAGGGAGCAAAGAAGCGCTTAAGTTCATAGAGATCCTCGAGAAGGAATTTGGCGTCACAGTCAGGAGAGACTCTGGAATAGGGGTTAAGCCGATCAGCGAGTTTGCAACGAAGAGGCTTGTAAGAATGGCGATAAGGTATGCAATCGAAAACAAAAGGAGAAGCGTTACCCTCGTGCACAAAGGAAACATCATGAAGTTCACCGAGGGCGCCTTCAAAGACTGGGGCTACGAGGTTGCGAGAGACGAATTCGGGGAAAAATGCATTACCGAGGATGAACTCATCAGCAAATACGGCGGAAGACAGCCAGAGGGAAAAATCGTTGTGAAGGATCGTATCGCTGACAACATGTTCCAGCAAATTATTCTGAGAAGCGATGAATACGATGTTATAGCTCTTCCAAACCTAAATGGGGACTATCTCAGTGATGCTGCAGCCGCACTCGTTGGCGGACTCGGAATAGCCCCGGGAAGCGATATTGGTGACGGTATGGCGGTATTCGAGCCGATTCACGGCTCTGCTCCGAAGTATGCGAGGCAGAACAAGGCAAATCCCACAGCGGAGATCTTATCCGGTGCCCTGATGTTCGAGTACATTGGCTGGAACAAGGCGAGCGAGATGATAAAGAGAGCGGTGGAGCTGACGATCCAGCAAGGGATCGTGACCTACGACCTTCACAGGCAGATCGGTGGAAAGCTTGTGGGAACCAATGAATTTGCAGAGGCTGTTGTGGAGAACCTGCACTCTTTATGATCCAGATCTATGGGGCAGGGGTTGCGGGTTCCTTTCTATATTTTCTTTTGTCAAAAAAAGGGCTAAAGGTCAACATCTACGATAGGAGAAGGGCACCGGACTGTAGGTGTGCCTGGGGATTCATTTACGACGAGGCAAAGGAATTGTATTCGAAGATAAACGTAGATCTTGACGAATACGTTCTTGTAAGACCTAAAAACATCTTCGCCAATGGATTTAGGTTCAAGAACAGATCTGCTGTGATTGTGGACAAGCTTTCCCTGCTTTCGGACCTTTGGCGCGGTATCGAGTTCAGGGAATCGGACTCGGACATAATAGTTGATGCAACTGGGACAAAAAGGGAATTTCTGCCAAAAATAGAGGAAGACAGGCTGATGTTTACCATGCAGTTCTTGGAAAGGCATGAAAGAGATGAGGATATTTTCGCCTATTTTGAAAGACACGGATATGCTTGGGCTTTTCCCCTTGGCGGGAAATGGCACATAGGCGCTGGCAGCGCGTTTGAAGAAAGGGTGCCAGGATTAATAGAGAAGCTAAGGGCTCTCTTCGATTTTCCTGAAAGAGAGCCAGAATGCAGCTGCAAAGCTGAAGTCAGAATGCTTCCTCCATCCAGATGCAGACCCTTTATATGCGGGAAAGTTGTCGGCGTAGGCGAGGCAATAGGTTGCGTCAGCGGATTTGGAGAGGGAAACGTTCCGGCACTTAAGTCCGCTGAAATTCTATCTGAATGCCTGGATAAACTGGAAATTTATGAAAGAAGGATATTGAGGGAGTTCGGATGGTTAGAAAGGGAGCAGAGATTTGTGGGCAGCTTTCTCAGGGGTAAGCCTGCCAAATATCTTTTGCCGTCTATAATAGCCTTTGAAAGGAAAAGAATAGCCAAAATATCGCTCCTCGACTTTTTGAGGGCAATGCTATGAGCTTCAAAAGGTTCAGGTTTTCATACAAGGAGACAGCAGTTACGATCCTCGCAGAGGATGAGAGTTTTTTTGAAACAGCCGTAAAAGCAATACTTAGGGCAAGAAATGAGATTGAAGTTTACGTGAAGCTTAATCCATACTTTCTAATAAGTTACGAGCCGATTGGGTGCAGAAATTGCAGAATAGGAGGAATTGTAGAGGAAATGTGCAAGGCAGCCCGTTTGGCTAACGTTGGACCCATGGCATCCGTTGCTGGGGCAATAGCACAGTTTGCCGTAGATAAAATGGTTGAATCCGGGGCTAAAATTGCAGTCATCGACAACGGAGGAGACATTGCGATCCATTCGGACAGGGAACTCAGAATCGGTATCTACCCCTCGAAAATTGCCTTGTTAATCCCCCCTTCAGATAGAATCGCAGTCTGCACCTCAAGCGGAAAAATAGGGCCCTCCGTTAGCTTTGGTTTGGCAGATTCGGCGACGGTTATCGCAGAAAATGCCGCAATCGCTGACGCCTTCGCAACTGCCCTCGGGAACCAAATAAGAGATTTCGGAAAAGAGGAGCTTGAAAATTGCGTTGCGGAGTTTTACTCAAAAAACAGGAATTATATAAAAGCGTTGCTCGTCGTAAAGGACGATCTAATCGCATTTGCGGGCAAGGTTCCTGAAATTCTGCCTGCCGAGTTTGATGAGGGTCTCATTACTCGAATCTGAACCAGTATTTTGTAGCGTAAAATTTAAATTTGCATCGTGCCATAAGCTTATTCTATGGCGGTGAAAATCATATTCTGTCCTTCTTGTGGGGACGAAGTCGAAATCAGGGATCTTTACGAAGGTGTGGAGATTAAATGCGAGTCCTGTGGCTGCGTAATGATTTACCAAGAGGGAAAGCTTCTCCTTCTCGACACGAACGAGGAGTTCAACCTCGAGGATCTCGAGAGTTATGAGGAAGATGATGAATTAGAAGAGGAGGAAGAAGAGGAAGAGGAGGAAGAGCTGTACTACGACGAAGAATACTGATGGATTTTTTTAATGTATTTTGCCGGTATTTCCTTTGCCAAAGCGATTGACTCGTTTGCCTTTATTATTCTTATACCATCTTCTCTCGCCTTTTTTGCATCGATCTCGAAAATTATCGGCTTCTTTGTCCTCAGAGTTGCTACTTCGAGTCCTCTCTCCATGGTCGTCGACAGATGGACGTAGGCCTGATTTACAGGCTTTATGCCAATTTCGAGCATTCTGTTTGCCTCTTCTTCGCTTGTTCCATAGTATAGCGTGTCTTCCTCGGCTTCAGGCATATCATTGAGTTTTACCTCAATGCTATGTCCGTATCTTGCCCTGATCTTCTCACCTTTCATCTCATACCTCTTCTTCTCATCGCTGTAAACCAGTGCCTTTAGAACCCATCTGTTGGCCCATCTGTACTTCTTAGCAACAACCTTCGCCAAG
>CAZZIT010000011.1:0-6127 GCA_964654365.1 uncultured archaeon | reverse complement strand
TTTGAGCCGCTTCTCCATTTCCCTTATGTCTGCGGTGATGTTAGCAAACCAGGCCTTTCTCTCTCCAGTCTCCCTTTCAACCCTCTCTATGACCTTCATTATCCTCCTGCACCTGTCTTCGAACTTGCAGAACTCTGGGCTCGTTAGGTTCTCATCATCCTTTATGTAGTCCAGGCCGCTTGAAAGCAAATCGTGGGCAAGCTTTTCGACTTCCTCTGCAGAATAACCAACCTTTGGCTTTGGGACTGTTCCAATTATGGGCCTTTCTACTTTGAAGATCTTCTTTACCTCCAGACCCCTTAGAGGGCCCTTGAAATGCTTTAAAAAGCCTTTTGGGAGATATATGTCCTCAACCCTGAGCTTTTCAACCCTCCGCATGCCGAAGACGTTTCCAGCTACAGAAGCCAGAAATCCTGGAAGATTTGCCGCTTCAAAAAGCTCCAAGGGGTATGCGATCTTGACGTTCCAGTATTCTCCCGTCTTTGTGAATTCATAAGCCTTTGCGGAAAGCTCCTTCACCCTCTTTCCGTTGAACCATTCAGTTAGAGTCGTCCAGGTTCCTGTGGAGCTCTCAGCTGCAATTGCTCCTGCACACTCTTCTACAGTAAAATTCTCCGCAGGTTTGAGTGTAAAGGATACCAGAATCTCCTTATCCTGCTCTGGCTTGTGAGCCTTGTCCACATAGTCCGAGTACTTCATGTAGGAAGTGTTCTCAAAATCTATAAACTTTTGCAACCAAACTATAACCATTATTCATAATAATTTTTATTAATGTTAAATTAGATAAAAGGTATATGTGTTCGATCGTTAAATTTAAATACCCTGTTTTTTCATGTAAAACAGTCGAATAGTGTTTGATTCACTCGGAGAGTGGTCTGAATGGCTGGAGGAAGTGAGTTTATTTCGATAAATCCGACTCTAAACAGAGAGGTTTTCAAACTTGGAGGCAAGAGCCTCTTAGAGTGCTACCAGTGCGGCTCCTGCACGGCAGTTTGCCCTCTCTCAGAGGAGATGGACGTCAGTTTCAGGAGAGCTATAAGATACACCCAGCTCGGAGTAGAGGAAAAGATTCTCGGAGACATATCCCCATGGTCCTGCAACCTCCACGGCGACTGCACAGACAGCTGCCCGCGCGGGGCAAGCCCTTCAGAGATCTTGGCCGCTATAAGGAGATATCAGTCAAACAAGTACGACTGGACTGGTCTTGCGAAATGGTGGAACGACTCTTCTTTTGGTGCAAAGTTCCTCGCATACTTTGCAATTTTCGCCGTTTCGCTACTTGTGTACTTTGGATTCTACTGGCAGAAAATCCTGCAGCTCGCCTCTACGGGTAAGCTTGTGATGATATCCGAGCTATTGATTCCGGTGGTGGCTGTTTTCATTGTAGCTCTTGCAATTCTGCTTCCGAGCGGTTACAGGGCTTACAAGTTCATGATCAAGGACAAAAAGAAGGAAGTAGGTCTGGGTAAAACGCTCAAACTTATAGCGAACTTCTTCATAAGGCTTGAAACTGAAGCAATGGGTGTGCCGCACAAAAGGGAAAGAATACTTGAGCACGTTCTGATTCTTATCGGACTCGGGCTTTTCATTCTGCTTGCAATCATCTACGTGCTTGCGATCCCGTTCCCGGTCTTTCACAGGTTCTTCGAGTTCAAGATTCTCTCGAGGGCCCTGATCTACATAGCTTCGCTTTCCCTGCTTGTCGGCGTTGGTTCCCCGCTGACGAAAAGGCTCACGGCTGGCGAAAAAACTCACTGGTACTACAAGAAGTTCACTACCTCCACTGACTGGATGTCCTTGGTAACCTTGTTCCCCGTTGCGCTCATGGCGCTCTTGGTCTTTGTGTTCTACGATCTTTCGATGATTCTGTATGCGTACATCGCCTTTGCGCTGCTTCTAAGCTTCCTGATACCGTTCCTGCTTCTCGAGTTCGCCTTTGGAAAGCATACTCATTGGCTTTACAAGGTTATCGCCTACTATGTGGGCGCCCGCGCTGGATATTTCAGAGGTGATTGATGTGAGCTCCGTTTTAATCGTCGGAGGAGGAGTTGCGGGAATTCAGGCTGCGTTAGACTTGGCGGAGCAGGGAATTGACGTTTATCTCGTGGACAAGGCCCCGAGTGTTGGGGGGAAGATGGCTTACCTCGACAAGACATTCCCAACGCTTGACTGTGCTTCCTGCATCCTTGCGCCAAAGATGGCGGCTTTGCTGAGGTATCCGAACGTAAAACTGATAATGTATTCCGAAGTTCAGGAGGTAAGTGGTAGGGCAGGCAATTTCAAAGTCAAGATTCTTAAGAAACCCACCTACGTTGACTGGAGCAAGTGCAATGGTTGTGGCGTTTGCACGGAGAAATGCCCGACAAAGGTTCCCAATGAGTACAACATGGGCCTCTCGCAGAGAAGGGCTATCTACATAATGTTCCCGCAGGCTGTTCCAAAAAGGGCAGTTATTGATGCGGAACACTGCATGAGATTGAATCCGCCTCCGAAGGCAAAGGAAAAGGCAAAGGGACCGCTTTGCGGAGTATGCGAAAGAAACTGCCCGACCAAGGCGATCAGATACGACCAGCAGCCTGAAATCATAGAGCTGAACGTTGCCGCGATTATAATTGCGACGGGAATGGAGCTTTACGATCCAAAGAATTTGCCAGAGCTCGGCTACGGAAAGCATCAGAACGTGTACACGAACTTGGAATTCGAAAGGCTCGTCTCCGCTACAGGTCCGACGAACGGGGAAATTGTTAGGAAATCGGACGGAAAGCATCCAAAGAGAATTGCCTGGATTCAGTGCGTCGGTTCCAGAGACGTGAGGTTCAACCACTACTGCTCCGCTTACTGCTGCATGGCTGCAACAAAGCAGGCAATTCTGGCCAAGGAGCATCTGCCGGATGTTGACTGCACGGTTTACTACATGGACATAAGGGCTTTCGGAAAGGGATTCAATGAGTTCGTGGAGAGGGCGAAAAAGGAGTTCGGAGTCAAATACATACGCGGTAAAGTCGTCAGAATCGACGAAATCCCAGAGACGAAGAATCTCAGGATAGTCTACGAGGATACAGCCGCAAGCTACCTCAAGACGGAGGAGTACGATATGGTAGTTCTTTCGATGGCTGTAAGGCCGAATTCAAAGCTCAACTTCCCTGTAGAGCTGACAAGCGACGGTTTTGTGCAGCTTAAGAATCCTTACTTGGATCCGGTCTCAACAACGGTTGAAGGAATATTTGTCGTTGGAGCAGTGGCCGGGGCAAAGGATATTCCCGACTCGGTCACAGAAGCAAGCGCTGCAGCCGCTCGTGCTGCGCTGATCGCAAAAAGATTGGCCTGCCCGACCCCGGAGGTGGTTAAATGAGCGAACCCAGAATAGGTGTTTACGTCTGCCACTGCGGCTTTAACATCGCAGGCACGGTGGACGTGAAGAAGGTTGCCGAGTACGCAAAAACTCTGCCAAATGTTGTAGTTGCGAAAGATTACGTTTTCATGTGTTCTGAGCCGGGCCAAGATCTCATAAAGAAGGATATCAAGGAGCAGAATTTGAACAGGGTTGTTGTAGCTTCTTGCTCCCCTTCGCTCCACGAGGTGACCTTCAGAACTGCAGTAATGGAGGCCGGGCTAAACAAGTACCTAATGGAAATGGCAAACATCAGAGAGCACTGCTCTTGGGTACATCATGACAAGGAGAAGGCAACTGAGAAGGCAAAGGAAATCGTAAGGATGGCTGTTGCAAAGGCGAGATATCTCGAGCCCTTGGAAGAGCTTGAAGTTGAGGCAGAGCAGAGCGCATTGGTTCTTGGAGGAGGAGTTGCTGGGCTTAGAGCGGCTTTGGAGCTTGCAAACTATGGATTCCAGGTATATCTCGTGGAAAAAAGCCCGACAATAGGTGGGAAGGCGGCACTAATAGGTTACGTCGATCCGAAGACGAGGGGCGCTGAAGTAGTTAACAAGATGTTCGAGATGGTAAAGGAATGCCCCAGAATAAAGATATTCACGAATTCAGAGCTGATTCAGCTGGGTGGATTTGCGGGTAATTACACGGCAAAGATAAGGGTGAATCCAAGATACGTTAACGATAAGTGCACGCGTTGCGGAGAGTGCGAGGAAGTCTGCCCGATTGAGGTATCGAACGAGTACAATTTCGGTTTGAACAGGAGAAAGGCGATATTCCTACCATTTAGCAACGCCTTTCCGCCATACTATGCGGTGGATCACAGAGTCTGCGTTAAATGCGGCGAGTGCGAGAAAGTTTGCAGGTTCGGTGCCATTAATCTCAAGGAAGAGCCGAAGATCGTGGAGCTCAAGGTCGGTGCGCTGATAGTTGCCACGGGATACGATCCTTACAGGCCATTCAAGGGAGAATACGGCTACGGGTTGCATGGGAACATTATAACGCTGTTCCAGCTCGAGAGAATGCTCGATCCAGAGAGCCCGACAAAGGGAGAGCTGATAATCGGAGGAAAGATACCTAAGAATATAGCGTTCATCCAGTGCGTCGGTTCCAGGAACACAACTCCTGGCTCACGTGAGTACTGCTCAAGGATGTGCTGCACGACTGCAATAAATAATGCAATTAAGATCAAGGAGAAGTACCCTGACACGAATGTTTACATAATCTACAAGGACATAATGACCTACGGAAGCGACGAGTCTCTTTACGAGGAGGCGGGAAAGAAGCTCGTTCAGTTCGTAAAATTCGAGGACAAGATCCCCAAGGTCCTGATCACTCCTGAAGGCCTCTTCATCGAAGTCTTCGAGTACACGATTCAGGAGAACATAAGGATCCCTGTTGATGCAATCGTGCTTTCCATAGGCATGCTACCGCCGAGGGATCTCGAGGAGCTAATCGCGGTTACGAGGGTCAGCTGCGGCACCGAGGGATTCGTAAGAGAAGCCCATCTGAAGCTGGCGCCAGTGGAAGCTCCAACAAAGGGCTTATTCTTGGCTGGTTGCATTACAGGGCCAAAGAACATCCTCGAGAGCATAAGGATGGGTTCTGCTGCGGCTGCAAAGGCGATGTCTCTGCTCTCAAAGGGCAAGCTGAAGATAGAGCCAATGATAGCGCAGGTTAGCGAAGAGAAATGCAGTGGCTGCGCGATCTGCGTAGGTGTTTGCCCGTATGGTGCGATATCGATAAAGAAAGTAAACGGAGACAGGATTGCATACGTTGAAAAAGCACTGTGCATGGGCTGCGGAACCTGCAATGCAGCCTGCCCGAGTGGGGCGATGCAGCATCTAGGCTTCAAGGACGTTCAGCTGCTTGCCCAGACAAGGGCTGTTTTTGGGGAGGTGAGGTGAATGGCTGATTTTGAGCCAAAAATTGTCGTTTATGCCTGCAACTGGTGCACCTACGCAGCCACGGATCTTGCAGGAACGAGCAGAATGAGCTACCCCGAAAATGTCCGCATAATAAGGGTGATGTGCTCGGGCAGAGTTGATCCGCAGTTCGTTCTCCAGGCCTTCGCCGACGGTGCTGATGGTGTGATCGTCGCGGGCTGCCATCCACCAGCCGACTGCCACTACATCGAGGGAAACTACAAGGCTTACAGAAGGTTTGAGCTTTTCAAAAAGCTACTCGAAGCCTTTGGAATCGAAAAGGAGCGCTTCAGGCTCGAATGGATATCCGCGGCTGAGGCGAGCAGATGGGTTCAGGTTGTTAACGAGATGGTGGCCGAGCTGAAGAAGCTTGGACCACTGAAGAAGAACCTGGAGGTGAAAGAATGACCGAAAAGCCAAAAGTCGCCTGGTACTGGTGTGCTTCCTGCGGTGGATGCGAGGAATCCTTCGTTGATTTGGCAGAAAGGCTACTGAAGGTTTTCGAAGCCGTTGACATAGTCTTCTGCCCCGTAGCGATGGATTTCAAGAGAGAAGACGTTGAAAAGCTTCCCGATGGGTCGATAACAGTTGCGCTGATAAACGGTGGAATTAGTCTTAAAGAGCATGAGGAGATGGTAAAGCTGCTCCGTAGGAAGTCCAAGATAGTCATTGCGTATGGCGCCTGCTCAGCTTGGGGAGGAATTCCCGGGCTTGCGAACCTCTACGATCGCAATGAAGTTCTTGAGAGAAAATACTTGGAGGTTCCCACGGTCGAAAATCCGAAGGAAGTTATGCCAACGAAGAAGACGATCGTTAA
>CAZZIT010000010.1:0-7616 GCA_964654365.1 uncultured archaeon | reverse complement strand
AAGGATAATACAGATAAAGTCTGGCGAACTGCTCGAACCGATTGAAGCAGAAGTCGTTGAGGTTACTCACTTCACAGCCTGGTAGCCTGAAGCCTTCTCTTTAACTCCTGTCCGAACTGGTGAGCAGCGGAGATTGGCAGTGGTAGTTTCCCCTTCATGCAAATCCTGACTATCTCAAGAGCGGTTTCCGGGGAAACGAAGCTGCCGGGGGAAATGTAGATCTCCCTGCAATTTTTACATCCTTTTAGGGCATAGCCTATTATCCTTTCACCGTCCTTGATCGGCCTAAACTCTCCCTCACCCTCTACTTCTCCGAAAAGCCTTTTCTTTGTGACTCCTATCGCCGGTGTGTCCGTTCTGAGCGCGATATAAGTTGCAAGACCGCATTTCCTCGGGTGAGCAATTCCGCTGCCGTCCACGATTATCACGCTCTTCTCCGATATCAGCTTTGAAACGGCATTGACCGCTGGATCCCCCTCTCTAAACATCAGAAAGCCCGGAATATACGGAAAGTCAACTTTTTCGATGGAAAAATTCCTCTCTACCTCTCTAAGTTCGGGAAATTCGAATTTAACAGCGCATGAAATTACACTCTTACCTAAGAATGTCTGGTCGACCCCGATAACGTATCTTATTTCCGAAACACTGTATCTGTCCCTGAGGTCAACCCTCTCCGCAAGCTGTAATTGGAGCTCTTTAAGTTTCTCCAAATTCATCCGAGGCACTTCCAGAACCTTGAATGGACGCTCTTAACTTCTTCTATGTTCGCCTTCAGCTTCGCCATTGCCCCGCTCTTCCTCCTCCATACGAGTTCCGCGAGGTAATTCTCGGGCTCTCTTATCGAGGAGATGTCGAATCCAGCCATTGCAGAGATAATTGCCAGGTTCGTATACGGCAGCGCCGCCTCCACGCTGTATCCGCCTTCAAGAGTTGCGACTATTCTGCCGTCGCATATCTCCTCAGCGATTCCAACGCACCATTTAAACATCTCCGCATATCCCCTTGCAGTCAGTGCCAGCCCAGTGAGCTGGTCTGTGAAATGCGCATCAAGTCCTGCGGAAATTGCGATGAACTCGGGCTCGAACTCGAGCGTCAGAGGTTCTATCACTTCTTCGATTGCCATCATGTATCCTTCGTCTCCAGTCCCGGGCGGCATCGGGATGTTCACGGTATATCCAAGCCCCTCTCCTGCTCCGCACTCCTGCGGATAGCCTGTCCCAGGGTAGAGCGGAATCTGGTGGGTGGAGATGAAGAGAACTCGGTTGTCGTTGTAAAAAACCTCCTGAGTCCCATCTCCGTGATGTGCGTCCCAGTCAAGGATCAGGATTCTTTTCAGCCCCCTCCTCAGCAACCACTTCACCATTACGGCGATGTTGTTTATGTAGCAAAATCCGGCCCCGATGTGCGGTTTTG
Source organism: uncultured archaeon (assembly GCA_964654365.1). GTDB lineage: Archaea > Halobacteriota > Archaeoglobi > Archaeoglobales > Archaeoglobaceae > WYZ-LMO2. The sequence continues at coordinate 6,203 of CAZZIT010000010.1, read as the reverse complement.
CATGATGCCCTGGAGGTCGAACCATTGCAAATGAGTTTTCAACCTCGCCTTCAATCACAGCCTCTGCCCCTCTTATCGCTCCTCCTGCTGCGAGAAGGGCTTTTTCGAAGACCCCCACAGGGATGTTTGTGTCCATGTCTATTATTCCCCCCCTTTTGCTCTCCTCCCTTAGAAATTCAATGTATTCTCTCGTGTGCACTTCGAGAACGTCTTCTATGCTCGCTTCTACTGGCTGAAGGAGTTTTATCTCTGGGGAGTCGAATATTCCTTCTTCCTTGAGCTGGTCTATCGTGTATGCAAGCCTCTCTTTTCTCTCGGGATGGGTTGGACTCTGCTCGTGCTCGAGATACGCAGGATGGAAGACGATCCCTGTTGCCATCGAATGAAGTTCCTGAAAGAATATTAAAGTTTTACTAAAATCATAGGAGATAAGGCGGGCCAATTTCGGGATGGAAAGCTTTAAATTTAGCTCGGGCGATCATTTCATCTATGGATGAGTTTGATTTTTTGGATGAAGAGGAAGAGGAAGTCGTCGAAGGAGAGGACGGTGTTAAGCTTGCTGAAATTTACAAACTCACGATGAAGCTCCTCAGGCTGTTGGAGGATTTAAAAAGCGTTGAATTAAAGGAATCCGCATCTTTAATGCTTATAAGGGAGCTTGTTGGTGAAGACAGGGTTCTTTTAGGTCTTGCATCCAAGATGCTCCAGGACATCAGCCTCGGCTACGATGGCGAGGACTACGTCATTTAAAAAATTTTTTTAAGGCGCCAGCGTTCAGCGAGAGGGCTCCGAAGATTATGTTTAGGTGATACGTGGTGAATCTCCAGATCGCTACCAAGGAACCTAAAACACTAAGGTCTACAAATTTTGAGTAGAGGTAGGCCATGCTCGTCTCTGCTATTCCACTGCTACCCGGGGTTAGCGGGATCAGGGAGACAACGACAATGATGAGTTGCGATGTGTATGAGAGCAACAGATGAGGATCCTGCCCGAATGAGAGAAGGATGAGCGAGGGGATTAGAAAACTGCTGCTCCACATCAGCGCGGTTGTTGTAAACAGAAAAATGAGCTGCGGTGGAGAAGAAAGAAGCTTCAGGGAACAATCTCTGAAGTTCTTCATTTCGTTTTCGAGCCCTTTGGCAAGCCTTTCTCTCTTGAAGATTCTTCTTATGAAACCGGTAAAGGTCTGAATTCTCCCCTCGTTTTTCAGGATCGAGTAGAGGAAATAGAGGGAGATTAAAAAAAACACAAGAAATATCAAAGCAACCCTGAAGCCGAGATCCGTTGCGAAGCCCGTGAGGATCAGGAAGATTGGAAGGGCGAGGATGAAGAATATTGAGTCGAGGACCCTTTCCGTTATAACGACAAATGTGCTCTTGCCCAAAGCCAGCCCCCTGTCGGAGAGCATCTTTATTCTCAAAGGCTCTCCTCCCGCGGAGGAGGGAGTGATCGCTGCCAGAAACATGCTGCTGAGAGTTATTTCGAGTGAGCTTTTAAATGGAAGCCTGAGTTGAAGGCTTTTTGATATCTCCTTCAGTCTAAAGGCCCATAGGAGCCAGAAAAAGACTTGAAAAAGGACCGCAAGTGCAATAAATGAAACTTCGACTCTTTTGAGAAGCTCCCAGGTTAGACTCGTTTCCGTGAGTCTGAAGATCAGAACCGTCGTTATCAGGCTTATCGTTACCCCGAGGACGGCAGAGGCAAGGCGTTTCAACAAACCCCCCTCTTTAAATTCTTCCCTGACTTATTAATCTTATGGCACTCTGCCTGCAACGATCACCACGAGCCTGCTCCAGAAACTGTAAGGGCCAGTCTCGACGAAATCTATCTCCTTCAGCCCCGCTTTCCTGAGCCATTCAACGCATTGCTCGCTTGAAGGAAAAAGCATAATTGATTCTGCGAATTTTCTTATCAGCGCATTATCTGGCTTCCTGGGTGCAAGAATCACGACCTTTCCTCCGCTCTTCGTTACTCTGACCATTTCAGATATTCCTTTAAGCGGATTGGGCCAGTACTCGATGCTTCCCGCTGAAATCGCTGAGTCAAAGGTTTTATCCCTAAAGGGGAGATTTTCCGCATCGCCAAGTATGAAATTGGCGCCAAGCTTCTTTTTCGCCTTCTTTATCTGCTCTAAGCTCAGATCGACGCCGAAAATTCTTTCTTCACTAACCTTTTTGGCTATTCCCAGCGTAGTAAACCCTGTTCCGCAGCCAACCTCTAAAACAAGGTCGCCACTCTCGATTTCGGCCATCTCGACAACTTTCTCCCTCATCGAGCTGGAGTAGAAGATCGGATTGATGTAGTCGTAAACCTTGGAAAAATACCTGTAAAATAGCTTTGCCCTGTTCTTGTTATCGAGAAGCGCCATCTACTTTATTATCTCCTCGAGCGGAACCTTTCCATGCTTTACTACCTTCATGTTGATCTGTAGAATGTCCTTTGAGATAACCCTCCCCCTGACGATCTTTCTCTTTCTTAGCCCGGGCTCCTTTGGCCTGAAACCGACTCCACCTGATAGCAGGATTTTCTTTCTCGTGGCTCCAGGAATGTCTGGACGCATTGGAAAGCCGTCCCTGTCTGAGCCTCCCGTGATCTGAAGCTCATAGTCGGGTGGAAGTTCTAAGATTGTTCCGCTCACAACTTCGCCTATCTGCTTTCCTATCAATCGATTTGCATTCGCTCCGCTAACTGTTTTCTGATACGCTTTGCCCGTCTTTGGATCCGAGACGACGACCTTGAACTCCATGCCATTGCCTTTTTCGAAATGTTTATAAGCATTGCTACTCGGCTGGGCATATGGTGTCTCTTGAGAAGATGCTATTCCCGACGGATTTTTCTCCATACAGCATGATTGTAACTGAGTTTTTGGACGACCTGAAAACGGCCGGAGTCGAAGAGGTTGGCATTCTTTTTGTCGTGAACACTGCAAGGCTGAGCTCGGTAAGCGGTGGTTTTGACCTTGCGAGATACATAGATCTTGAAGAGAAGAGGGCAGAGGAGGAGCTTCCAAATCTTTTGGAAAAGCTGGAAAAAGCAGGATTGAAGGCAAAGTTGATAAAGCCGTTTCCTTCGGGGAATCCGGTTACCGAGATTCTCAAGGCCTCAAAGTCCTACGACTTCATAGCAATGGGAGCAAGGGGGAGGGGAATCTTCAAGGAAATCCTGCTGGGTAGTGTTTCCGAGGGGGTTGCGAGAAGGTCAGAAATTCCCGTTTACGTATTCAAGTCAAAAACTGAAGTCTTGGAAGATGGGGTAAAATGCTACAAGCCATGCGATTATCTATTTTCGAGAATTCTCGTTGCTTTTGACTTTTCGAAGCACTCGCAGAAAGCGCTTGAATACGCGAGCGAGGTTGCAGCAAGGACTCGCGGGGAGCTGATACTGCTCCACGTGGAAGAGGGGAAGAGTAGGAGAGAGGAGCTTGCAGCCTTGGCAGAAGACCTGAGGGCGAGGGGATTGAAAGTGGTTGATATTAGCGCCGCGGGCTCTCCTGTAAAGGTGATACTGAGCAAGCAGGAGGAATTGAAGGCCACAACGATCTTCTTGGGCTCCAGGGGAATAAGTCTTGCGAGAAGCCTCATTGGCGGAAGCGTCTCGGATCCGGTTTTGAGGATGAGCGAAGTGCCAGTTTTCATCTCAAAGGGGACCTGAAAGGTTATGAGGCTCAAGGGGAGGGCTTGGAAGTTTGGAGACGACATCTCCACGGATCACATTACCCCCGGAAGGTATTACCACCTCAGGAGCAACATGCCAGAGCTTGCGAGGCACATAATGGAGGATGCTGATCCAGATTTCATGAAGAAGTTCAGGTCCGGGGACTTCATAGTTGCGGGAAAAAACTTTGGAATGGGTAGCAGCAGGGAGCACGCTCCCCTAGCGCTGAAGATCGCCGGCGTCAGTGCTGTGATAGCCAAATCCTTCGCCAGAATTTTCTACAGAAATGCGATAAATGTCGGGCTTCCGCTCCTCATCGCTCCGACTGACGGTATCAGAGACGGGGAGGAAATAGAAGTCGACCTCTCAAAGGGAATCGTTTACACTGAAAAGGGCGAGATAAGGGCTAAAAGCCTGCCAGAGATCATGATAAGAATTCTCAACGAAGGCGGGCTGGTAAACTACATCAAAAAGCACGGAGACATCGAATTGAAGTGATCCTTACTCCTGAGTCCGCCTATGCACAGATTGAGGGGCCATCACCTCATATGCCTTCATTTTTTCAGGGGAAGCTACGACTGGGGTTTCCGGGAAAATCTCAGCAGGTTGCTCGAGGAGGTCTCGGAAGTGGAAGTGGTGGATGGCATTGACGATGTCTGCAGGGTGTGTCCATACAACAAGGGTTTCTGCAGCTACACCAGCAACGCTGAGGAAGAGGTAAGGGAGCTCGATGAGTTCGCGCTGAAAATTCTTGGTCTCGAAGTTGGCTCGAGGGTTAAGTGGGAGGAGCTTGAGGAGAGGGTCCCAGGGATAATCGAAGAATGGAGGGAATTTGCATGTAGAAACTGCGACTGGCGGGGCGATTGCAATGTTTGAGATCCTCCTCAAGGTCATATGGATTCTCCTTCCCGCATACACACCAAACAACTTCGCAGTGCTTTTGGGCGGACTAAAGCCCATGGATTTCGGTAAAAACTTCTTCGACGGCAGAAGAATCTTGGGAGATGGGAAAACCTTTTCAGGATTTTTCGGCGGAATTCTCGGTGGAATTCTGGTTGCAAATGTCCAGAGAGTTTTAGAAGTGCATTTTGGATTCAGGCTACTATCTTCGCTGCCTTACTGCGAATTCCTTTACCTTGCCCTGGCCCTTTCGTTTGGTTCCATGGTTGGCGACGCTCTCGGGAGTTTTTTCAAGCGCAGGCTCGGGTTTGAAAGGGGAGCGAGCTTTCCCTTTGTGGATCAGCTGACCTTTCTCATCTTCGCACTCGCATTTGCAAGTCTAACGAAAGCTTTCTGGGTGCTCTTCGGGATCTTGGAGGTAATTCTCGCCTTCATAATCACACCACTGCTGCATCTCGGTGTTAATTTTCTCGCGTACAAGATGAAGCTGAAAGATGTGCCATGGTGAGCTAACGCCTCGGAAGTCTGATCTCGAAAACTGCTCCCCTCGGAACGTTGTCGTAAACCCTAATACTTCCTCGGAACATTTCCACTATCTTCTTCACAAGGAAAAGTCCGAGTCCACCGCCTTTTCTCGAAAATCCAGATTCGAAGATCCTATCCTTCAGCTCATCAGCGATTCCAACGCCGTTGTCTGCTATTCTCACAATGCATTCATCTCCAATTGCGGTAACGAGCACCTCGACCTCGAGAGGGCTTACGCAGCTGTGCTGGATTGCGTTTCTAACCAGATTCTCTATAGCAGACTTTATCGCCTCGTTTGCCTCTACGTAAACGTCTTCGAGCTTTAAACTGAATGAAGCTTCATCTTTGAACTTTTCAACGACCTCCTCAGCGATTTCAGCCACGTTGACCAGCTTCAGCTCTCCCAGTGCCTCTTCAAGGGCCTTTGTCTCCCTTATCTTCTCGACAGCGCTGTCAAGCTTTTTCAAAGCCCTCTCGAGGAGCATTTCATCCTTTGTTTCCAGAGCAGCCCTCACAACTGCTAAGTCGTTCAGTACGTCGTGCCTTAAGATCTTTGAGAGCAAATTGTAGTATTCGTTTCTCCTCCTCAGCTCCTCGCTCAACTTCTTGATTTCCGTGACATCCAAGGTTGTAGTGTAAACTGCAGGCTTTCCCTTGTATTCTATCCTCGTGCTCCTCCCAGCGACCCATCTAAGTTCTCCCTTTCGTACGATCCTCCAGGTATACATCTCGGACTCTCTGATTCCAGCTTCCCTCTCCATGTATCTCCTTCTCACAAGCTCCCTGTCCGCTGGGTGAACGATCTCGAATGGATCTGTCTTCATGAACTCCTCTACAGAAGAAAATCCAGCTCCCCTCGCCGCGGCCTTGTTGGCAAAGACGAATTTTCCATCCTGAACTATGTAAATTCCCGCAAAAGATCTGTCGACCAGCATCCTGTAAAATTCCTCGCTCTCCTTAAGCTTCTCTTCGAGCATCTTTTGCTTTGTTATGTCAACGTAGTTTCCGAATGCGTAGCCCTTGCCACCATAAACAAAGGGTCTGTAGAGTCCGAGGACCCATCTAACCTTTCCATCCTTTGTTACATATCTGAACTCCTCGATGAGCGTCTCTCCATTTTCAAC
>CAZZIT010000009.1:0-8108 GCA_964654365.1 uncultured archaeon | reverse complement strand
TCTCAATAAGTCTTTCACCCGGTCCTTAAACAGAGGCCCGAGTATCGCGAACTTCGGCTTCAGCCTTCTAACCTCTTCCTTTATTTTCGGGAGATTTTTAGTCACCTCTACCTTGGAATTCGTGGCAAATTCGAGATCCATTGTATCAAGTTCGAGCTGAGTGAAAACGATGATCTTCTGGAGCGGAGCATTCAGAGCCAGTCCTTTATCGTGCTTCAGCTTTCTGATCGCAGAAAGAATCTCCTTCATCTCTTCTCCAGCCCTTTCAACCTCTTCATCTATGAACCGCCCTTCTACTTCGGGATACTTCTGCAGATGAATGCTGCCTTTTCCAAACCTGCTCCATATTTCTTCGGTTATAAAAGGAGTAATGGGGGCAAGGAGACGCAGAACTCTATCGAGCACGTATTTGAGCGTAAACTTGGCTGAATTCGATTCTTTGCCTGAATAAAGCCTGCCCTTCACGAGCTCTATGTAGTTGTCGGCAAGTTCATACCACACAAAGCCCCTTATCGCCTTCAGGGCTTCATCAAATCTGTAATTGTCCATGCTTTCGCGAACCGTGGCAATAAGCCTGTTCAGTTTCGAAATTATCCACCTATCTGCAGTTCTAAGGCTTTTAACGTCTTCATCTCTCTCTTCATATCCGGAAATATGAGAAAGAACGAATCTTGCAACGCTCCAGAGTTTTTGCTGGAATCTGCTCGCAGCAACAACCTCTCTCCAGCTGAAAATCAGATCTTCGCCGATCACACCGCTCGCTGCCCACTGGCGCAATGCATCGGCGCCGTATTGCTCCACAACCTCTTCCGGGCTAATAACATTGCCGATGCTCTTGCTCATCTTCCTGCCATCCTCGCCAAAAACGATACCGTTGATAACGATCTCTTTCCACGGAATCTCATTCATAAGGGCTGCAGATCGCAGGATCGTGTAGAATGCCCAGGTTCTTATTATATCATGACCTTGGGGCCTGAGGGAGACGGGGTACTCTTTTGTCTCGGGCCATCCTACAATGGCTAATGGTGTTATGCTTGAATCCATCCAGGTATCGAGCACGTCTTTCTCACCTTCAAACTCGCTGCTTCCGCATTCACAATTCTTCAAAGGCTTCTGCTTCGTAGGATCAACTGGAAGCCACTCCTCTTCAGCCACCATTATCTTTCCACACTTCTTGCAGTACCATACTGGAATCGGGGTTGCAAAAACTCTCTGCCTGCTTATCACCCAGTCCCACTCCATTGACTCGACCCAGGTGAGGAGCCTGTCAAACATGAATTCCGGAACCCATTTGACCTTCTTAGCCATCTCGATAACCTTCTCCTTGTCAACCTTCACAAACCACTGCTCCGCCGGAAAGATCTCAACTGGAGTCTTGCAGCGCCAGCAAACGCCTACATTGTGATCAACTTCTTCCTGCTTCAAAACTCTTCCCTCAGCCTTTAAATCCTCAAGTATCCTGTTCCTCGCCTCAGAAAGCTTCAAACCGCTGTACTTACCTGCAAGCTCGTTGAGGGTTCCGTTGCGGTTTATTATGTTCCTGAGCTCGAGGTTGTGCTTCTTCCACCACCTCACATCCTGACGGTCACCAAAGGTGCACACCATCACTATTCCCGTACCGAAACTGGGGTCCACTGCTTCATCTGCTATGATCCTAACTTCGTGTCCTCCAACGGGAACCCTGACAGATCTTCCGACCAAATGCTGGTATCTCCTGTCAGAAGGGTTCACGGCCAAGGCAACGCATGCGGGAATCAATTCAGGACGGGTGGTTGCTATAACAACGTCGTCGGAGAATTTTATATAATTCAGCTTTGTCTTCCCCCTCCTGTATTCGATCTCTGCTAAGGCTATTGTTGTCTCGCATCTGGGGCAGATGATCACGGGATGGTAGCCGCGGTAGATCTGTCCATTCCTGAACATTCTCACGAAGGAAATCTGGGTTTTTGTGAAGTACTCCGGATACATGGTTATGTATTCCTTGCTCCAGTCTATGCTGAAACCTAGTCTTTTCGCTGTAGCGCGCATCTTCTCTATGTTCTCCTCAGTGAACTTGATGCAGAGCTCCCTAAACTTTTCCCTTTCGACCTCATTTTTCTTGATCCCGTATTTCTCCTCAACCTTTACTTCAGTGGGCAGTCCATGGCAGTCCCATCCCTGAGGAAACATTACCTCGAATCCGTTCATTCTCTTATAGCGGGCAATAAAGTCGATTATACACCAGTTAAGAGCATGACCTATGTGAAAAGAACCCGTGGGGTATGGAGGTGGGGTGTCGATTATGTAATGTGGCTTATTCGACTTCCAGTCGAAGTAATACATTCTCTCGTCCCAGTTTCTAAGCCACTTGTCCTCCACCTCCAAGGCTCTGTACTCCTTTTCCATGCTCAGCGATTGATGTTTTGCATATATTTTTTGCCTTTTTCTGGCTGAGATTGCATGCCTTCTCCACCTTCTCCCTATGATTTTTCGTTCTCAACTCCCTCCAACTCCAAAACCAGCCTGCGAACTCTTTTTTCTATTTCCTCAAAGACTTTCTCATAAACCTCCTTTGACTTTCCAACAGGATCCTCAATGTACCATCTCAGAACCTTGCTGTGAGGAATGACGACGCAGAAACTCTCCTCGCAAACTGTGACGATCAAATCGTAATCATTTAGCTCGACTTCCTTCAATAGTTTCGGTCTATCCTTTGCTTTCAAACCTCTCCTTTCCAAAATTTTCCTCACTTCTTCGTCTATCTTCTCAGCCTTCTCAATTCCAGCACTCTCAGCAGTCCAGCTCTTTGCAAAACTGTTGAATATAGCCTCAGCCATAACACTCCTCGCCGTGTTTCGAATGCAGACAAAAAGAACCTTCTTGCCCATACGGCTTCCACCTAAGAATCCAAACCCAGAAAAATTTTTAATTTTTCTTAGCCCAATTTTAAACATGAACCCGAAAGAAATTTCAGAGGGTATTTTCTGGGTAGGAGCCATTGACTGGGAAGAAAGGGATTTCCACAACTTCCATACATTACGGGGGCTGACCTATAACTCCTACCTGATCTTAGACGAGAAAAAGGTTGTAATAGATGCCGTAAAGCACAAGTTCGTTTCGGAACAGCTTGAGAGGATTTCAAGGCTTGTGGATCCAAAGGAAATTGAATACGTCGTAGTTAATCACATCGAACCGGATCATGCAAGCGGTCTCGCAGATCTTTTGAGGGTTGCGAAAGATGCAACCGTGATATGCTCCCAAAAAGGAAAGGAAGGGCTTTGCAAGTTTTTTGAATGCAAAGACTGGAATTTCATGGTTGTGAAAAATGGAGACACGCTCAAGATCGGAAAGAGGACGCTGATGTTCCTCGACATGACCATGCTCCACTGGCCCGACAGCATCGCAACCTACGTAGTCGAGGACAAGATCCTATTCTCCAACGACGCATTTGGGCAGCACGTTGCGAGTGAGGAGAGATTTGCAGAAGATCTCGGCGTGGAAAATGCCTTGAAATGGGCCAAGCTTTACTATGCGAACATCCTGATGCCCTTGGCCACGCTGATAAAGAAGAAGCTTGAAGAGCTGAAGGGCGTTGAAGTGAGGCTTATAGCCCCAAGCCACGGAGTTGCATGGAGAAATCCGAAAGTCATTGTCGAAAATTATGCGAATTGGGCTGAATTCAAGGCAGAAAACAAAGTAGTTGTCGTTTATGATACGATGTGGGGTTCAACGGAAAAACTTGCCAGAGCGATCGCTGAAGGAGCATCGAAGAATGCGAAGGTAAGACTTTTCCATGTGCGAAAGGATTCTTGGACCGAAATCGTTACAGAAATTCTCGACGCAAAAGCTTTGGCCGTTGGAGCGCCAACGATCCACAATTCCGTCTTTCCGCCTGTTGCAGGATTTCTCAGCTATCTCAAAAGCCTGAAGCCCAAGAACAAGAAGGCGTTAGCCTTTGGTTCTTACGGCTGGAACGGTGTTGCAGTTAAGGAGATGGCAAAGGCACTCGAAGAAATGGGGTTCGAGACTCAGCAGTTTGCTGTCAAGTTCAAGCCGACGAAGGAAGAACTTCAGAAAGCATACGAGCTGGGGGTTGAGCTGTCCAAATGATCCTCGGAATCTGCGGCAGTCCGAGAAAAAAAGCAACAGAGTACGTGTTAAGCAAGGCTCTTGAAATGCTTTCCGAAATGGGCTTTGAGACAGAGTTGTTCAGCGTCAGAGGGAAAAATATAGGCTTCTGCCAGCACTGCGACTACTGTCTGAAGCACAAGGAGTGCAAACTGAAGGACGACATGCTGGAGCTTTATTCACTGCTCGAAAGGGCAAAAGGGCTGATCATAGCAACCCCCGTTTACAACGGCGGAGTCAGCGCGCAGACAAAAGCTGTAATGGACCGATGCAGAGCATTGGTTGCCAAAGATTTTGACTTCTTCCGCGGCAAAGTTGGTATGGCTATAGCAGTAGGTGGAGACAGAATTGGAGGTCAGGAGCTTGCAATTCAGCAGATAATCACATTCTACGTTCTCAACGGCGTAATTCCTGTGAGCGGGGGCTCATTTGGAGCAAATCTCGGAGCAACCTTCTGGAGCAAGGATTCGCTGGAAGGCGTTATGGAGGACGAGGAAGGATTCAGGAGTTTGAGAAAGACCGTAAAAAGGTTTGCCGAGGTTTTGAAACATTATGAGGGTCGCGTGGGGGATTTCGGGAAGCGGTGACAGAATAAGGGAAACAGTTGCGGTGATGAAAAAAATAAAGGAACTATATCCAGAAGTCGAGATCAGGGCCTATCTTTCCAAAGCGGGACAGCAGGTTGTTCTATACTACAAGCTGATGGAGGAATTAAAGGAGAACTTCAAGGTCTGGGTCGAGGTTAACTCTAACGCCCCATTCCTTGCAGGAATGCTCCAGAGCGGAAAATTCGATTTTCTTTTGATAGCTCCCGCAACCTCGAACACGTGTGCAAAGATCTCTCTCGGGATAGCAGACACCCTGCTGACGAATTCCGCAATAATGGCCCTAAAAGCCTTTGTTCCAGTTTACATCATGCCTTCTGACTACAAAGAAGGAATCGTTGAAACGGAGTTGCCCGATGGAAAAAAGCTAAAAATTAGAGTTCGCAGAGAGGACGTGGAGCACGTCCAGAGGCTTTCGAAGATGGACGGGGTTTTCATTCTTGAAAGGCCCGAGGACATCTTTGGAGTTTTTGAGAAGCACTTCGGGAGAAGGGTATAACTGCAGAGAAGAGAACGATATAAATAGCCGTGATCGATCGCAGCTATGCGAACGATCTTCTGGAAGGACTGCGTCTGGCTCATAGATCAGACCAGGCTCCCAGAGAAGGAGGAGCTTATCGCATGCAGAACAGTCGATGAGCTTATTTGGGCAATAAAAAGACTCGCGATCCGTGGTGCTCCAGCTTTGGAGGCTGCTGGAGCATATGGCGTTGCGCTTGCTGCATTTGAGAGAGATTTTACAAGTCTGGAAGAAATGAGGCGTTATTTGACAGAAAGGGCGAAACTTATCGCTTCCGCAAGGCCCACAGCAGTCAATCTTTCCGTTGGAGTAGAGAGGGTGCTGAAAAGAGCCCTCGAGGGAGAGAGCATTGAAGAGGTAAGAAAAATTGCGCTGAGAGAAGCTGAAAGGATTGCAGAAGAGGATGTTGAGAGGAACAGGAAGATTGGGGAAAATGGAGCAAAGTTACTCGAGGAAAACGACGTCGTGCTGACGATATGCAACACAGGAAGACTAGCCACGGTTGACTGGGGCACGGCACTGGGTGTGGTGAGATCGGCCGTTGCGCAGGGAAAAAGGATAAGGGTTTTTGCCTGCGAGACCAGGCCGCTCAATCAGGGATCAAGGCTCACCTGCTACGAGCTTATGAGGGATGGGATAGATGTGACGCTAATAGCTGATTCCGCCGCGGGAATCGTGATGCGGAAGGGGATCGTGAATAAGGTCATCGTTGGAGCTGACAGGATCGTGAAGGACGGGTTTTTCAACAAGATCGGAACATACACCCTTGCGATTACCGCAAAATACCATGGAATCCCATTTTATGTCGCAGCTCCAAAAACCACCTTCAACCTCGAAAAGACCGAGAGGGACGTTATAATCGAGGAGAGGTGTGCAGAGGAGCTTATATTTTGCGGAAACAAACAGCTTGCCCCAAAGGACGTGAAGGTATACAATCCTGCATTTGATTTCACACCCCTTAGCCTCGTAAGCGCAATAATAACTGAGGAAGGCGTAATTTATCCGCCTTACGATTTTTAATTTTCGAAAAAGCTTATCTGTCCTCTCAGCGACTGAAGATGCCGATGATGACTGATGGGCGATCTGAGCCGTGATGATAGGGAGAGTCTGAGGCAGAGAAAATTTTTATTCGGGGCAAATTTTATGCAGGAAAGCAAGCTAAGGCGGCTCGTTGAGAAATACATGCGATTGGTTCCGGAGATCAGGTTTCACTGCGAAAGGTGCCTCAGGACGGAAAGATACGGGGGCAACGTGGTTCTCATGGTCGTTGATGCTGCCTTCACCTCCATTGGGCTCAATTACTTCAAAGCCGTTGTTCCAAAGGTTCTGGAGTTCAAGAGGGAATTTGGTGAGATAAAGAAGCTTAGAGATCTGGCAAATGCAAACTTCGAGGATCTGAGGAGAGTATGGAAGAATCAAAGGTCATGGAATGTTGCAATTGAAGTTGCGAGATATCTTTCTGGCCTTAGCCATGATGACAGAGATGCGCTGAGAAAATGGGCCAAAAGCTCGGAGCTAATTGGCTGGAAGAGAGATCCAGTGGGGAAGATCAGGGGAGTGGGGCTGATAACATATCAGTACCTCAGGATGATGGGTGGAGTTGACACGGTTATGCCTGACAAGATCGTGAAGAGGGTCATAAACGGAATTCTCGAGTCAGCTGATCTTCAGCCCGTGGAGGAAGACTTTGAGTTCATAAGGACTGTGGAAATGCTTGCGAAGATCTGCGGCTGCAGACCGATAGAGCTGTGCTGGATGACATGGCTTGTGCAGTACAACGAGGAGGAGAGGAGAAGATACATCGAATTGCTTTACGACCTCTAAATACTCACTCTTCTGAGCGAGAGCGAATTTGTGACTACGCTGAAGCTGCTCAGAGCCATTGCTCCAGCCGACCATTCTGGACGGAAGGGGATGCTGAAGAGCGCAAAAGATAGCCCGCCAGCGAATGGAATCAGAACTGCATTGTAGAATAATGCCCAGAACAGATTCTGCCTGACCTTTGCCATCGTCTTTCTGCAAAGCCTCAGGAATCTTACTACTTCCACAGGATCATCCCTGAGCAGAGCTACGCTTCCGCTCTCTATCGCTATGTCCTCTGCATTCCCGATTGCAATTCCAACGTTAGCCTGAGCAAGAGCAGGGGCATCGTTGATGCCATCTCCTACAAAAATGACGGCCTCATTCTTATTCTGGAAATCACGAACAACCTCAGCTTTTTTATTCGGAAGAACTTCCGAAACAACGAAATCTACGCCCAGCGCTTTCCCGATCTCCTCTGCAACCCCACTTTTGTCTCCAGTTACAATTCCAACCTTCAATCCCATCTCTCTTAGCAGTTTAATTGCCTCCCCGCTGCTCTCCTTAATGGTGTCTGAAATGAGAAATCTTCCGCCCAGCTTACCGTTGACAGCTAAAAATACTCCTTCTCCTTCTGCATCCAGTCCACTTTCCCTTAAAAATTCCGAATTTCCCAAAATAACTTCTTTGCTTTCAATTTTTGCCGTGATACCTTTTCCTGGAATAGTTGTAAATCTTTCGGGTTCTAAAAGCTCTATTCCAGCTTCTTTAGCCTTTCGAACGATAGCTTTTGCTACAGGATGCTCAGAAAATCTTTCTGCTGAGGCTGCGAGTCTTAAAAGATCGTTTTCTGGTAGTCCGAAGCTCTCTATTTTTACGACTGAAAGCTCTCCCCTCGTAAGAGTTCCAGTCTTGTCGAAAAGAGCAATCGTGCCCTTCGCAGCCTCCTCAATGGCCTCAGCATTCCTTATCAGAATTCCACTTTCAGCCGCCTTTCCGATGGAAACTGCTATAGCGGTGGGAGTTGCCAAGCCAAAGGCGCAGGGACAGGCGATTACGAGAACGCTGAGCATGGT
>CAZZIT010000008.1:0-15770 GCA_964654365.1 uncultured archaeon | reverse complement strand
ATTCTCTATGCTCTGAGCCTTTTCAGTATGATCCACGAGCGCGACTCTCTTTTCAGTGGCATCTAAGAGCTTTTCTGGAGTTTTAAATCCGAATTTTTCCAATACAAACTTTGTTTCTGCATTTAGCTCTCCCTGAACCGCCGGGATTGCATCGAAATCCATCTTCATCACTCCATCCATCTTCTTAGCTTTCTTCCACTCGTTCAGGAGGTGTGCAAACGAGATCGCCGAACATACGCTGTCCGTGTCTGGGTTTTTGTGACCGACAACGTAAACTTCAGCCATGGAGTGAAATGCCTCCTCGAATAAATAACGTTTTCCAATCGAAGCCCTCCCGATTTTGAAGGGGGAAAGCTTATATATTCCACCAAAAAAACGTTTCCGTGGATGCGGCAAAGGTTGCAAAGCTTTTGGATGCTGAAAAGGTCATAGTTTTCGGAGGCAAACTCTCCCTTTTCGGGGTTCCAGAAGAACTTGGGCAGGAAATTTTGAGGCTAATTGAGCTCATAACTCCAGCAAATTGCTCTGGCTATGCTGTCGTTAACGGCGAAAGCTTGGTTTTCAGCAGAGGAGAGGAGACGATAATCGCATTCGTTGACGAAGACAGGGTAATGGGCACGCTGAGGAGGCTGACCCAGAATGTTTGAGTACGCATATCTTGAAGATCTCGTGAAGGGAAACTCCAGAGATCTGGTCGAATTTCTATCGAGGTTCAGAAAATTCTTCGAAAGCGGAATAATTTCGGAAATTGCGTACACCTCCGGGGGCATTTCCTTCTTTGCAACCCGCGAACCGATATTGCTTGCCATTAGAGTTCACGGAGACATAGGAGAGGCTAAATTTCAGGCTTTGAAGCTCCTGAAGGACTTGGGCTACGTCAGCAAGGAAATTTTGAATTTCGAGGAGATTTTCAAATTCGTTGAAAAAATAGATCAAATGCCGCTGGATGAATTTCTAAAGGAAGTAAGAAGGCTTAGGAGCCAGCTTTAATCGAATCCGACTATGAATGCCTTAACGTTTTTACCAAGCACTTCGTGATTGTAGCCTCCTTCAAGCGCAGCAAATCTTCTTCCATCGCATTTCTCCTCCGAATATTCCTTAAGTATTTTTCCGATCTCCGTATAGTCTTTTGTCTCCAGTAGCCCACCCCAGTCGTCAACATGGCGATCAAAGCCAGCAGAGACTGCAATTACATCGTAATCATGCTTTTCAAGAAACTCCGCGATTCCTTCAATGCTCCTTCCGCTCATGTGGTGGTATTTCACCCTTGGCTCATCTCTGAATGTGTTCGCAGTTCCATCGCCAAAGTGGAGGTCGAAATCTACGATGACTGCCTTTGCAATTCTTCCCTCCACCAGCAGCTTTTTAACCGCAATGGCAATGTTGTTGAAGTAGCAGAAGCCCCAGGCGCTGTCCGGGCTTGCATGGTGGCCCGGAGGCCTTATCAGCGCAAAACTTGGCTCCTTGAAGGAAATCTCAGCCGCCGTGATCGCACCACTAACGGCAAGCATTGCCAGTTCAAAGACCTTTTTGTCCTTTCTGATATCTTCGAAATGCCTTTTCGTGTGAACGAGCAGGATATCTTTTTCCTCCGCCATCCTTGGCTTTAAGAACTCGTAGCCCTTGAGCTCTCTAACGATTGCCTCCATTCTTCCGGGCTCCGCAGCGGGCTCGTGACTGTAAACCTCGTAGAATCTTGGAGAGAAGATTACCTTCACGTCAGAAAATTCTATTGCGAAATTTAAATCTTTTCGGCTCGAAAAGTTTAAAAACTTAGATCGAGGTGAGTGAGCATGAGGAAAGGTGCCCTGATACTTGTTGGGTTAGCCTTTGCCCTTTGTTTTTCAGCCTGTATCGGCTCCGGAGTTTCCGGGACATACGAGTGCATAGAATCCAAGGGAGGATTTTATAGTTTTCCTAAGGGAACAACAGTGGAATTTAAGCCTGGAGGAGAGGCCGTTTTCAAATCCAAAGGAGATGGACCTTCTCTGGTTGGAGAATACAGGGTTGACGGCGACAGGATATCAATAACGATAAGCGTTCTGGGAACAAAGATAAATTTCGACGGAAAAATTGAAGGCAATTTGATAAAGTTGAACGACGGCTCTGTGTGGCAGAAGAAATAGCGCCAGCAATAAAATTTAAAATCTTTATGATTCAGCACTTTGGATGATCGCATCTGCTCCCGGGAAAATAATACTCTTCGGCGAGCATTCTGTAGTCTACGGGAGACATGCGCTCGTCTCCGCAATCAATCTTCGCTGCAGAGTTGAGGCCAGAAAAAGCGGAGATTTCCGCATAATCTCCCCTCTCGGTGTAACTGGGATGGACTTCGATGTGCATCCCTACGTTAGCTTCGCAATAAAAAGATTCAGCGAGCTTAAAAAAATTAATGGAGTGGAACTGGTTATCAGGAGTGATATCCCAATTGCCTCAGGCCTCGGAAGCTCTGCTGCGGTTACCGTTGCCACGCTTAAGGCATTGAGCGAGGAATTCGAGTTCACACTGAGCGATGAGGAGATCTTTGAACTCGCTAAAAAGGTCGAGCTCGACGTGCAGGGAAGGGCGAGTGGAATCGATCCCTTCATATCGACATTTGGTGGTGCTTGGATCTTTCCCGAAAGAGAGAAGGTGGAGCTACCTTTCGATTTCTTCGTGTTCAGGCTCTGGGAGAGATCGACGAAGCTCATGGTTGAAAAAGTTGCAAAGTTGAGGCAGAGGCATTCAGAAGTTTTGGAAAAGATCTTCGATGCGATAGACGCCATTGCCCTTAAAGCTCCGAAGTGCGGGTCTGAGGATTTCGAGGAACTGATTCATATCAACCAGTCTCTGCTCAGGGCCATAGGTGTAAGCTCTCCAGAGATCGATGAGCTGATTTCAAGGCTGGAGAAGGAGGGCTTTAGAGTTAAGCTCACAGGAGCTGGAGGAGGGGGGTGCATATTCGGTATATATCGTGGCAAAAAACCTGAAGGGGCCATCATCGTTAAATCCGAAAAGGAGGGTGTTAGAATTGAGGATTCTTAAGATCGGGGGCTCTGTGATAACTCAGAAGGAGAGTTTTGAGACTTTAAACGAAAAAGCTATTGAAGAGATCGCGGCTGAGATTGCAAACAACTACAGGGATCTGATCTTGGTCCACGGAGCTGGTTCATTTGGGCACCCCCACGTGAAAAAGTATGGGCTGAGAGAGCCGATTTCAATATCCAGGATCCACAACGCTTGCCTGAGACTCAACGAGAAATTCTGCGGCAAGCTAATCGAGTTCAACGTTCCCGCTGTAGGGATTGATCCGATGACTTCCGATATTTCAAGGGTCGATGAGCTGCTGAAGAAGGGATTCCTGCCTGTTCTCCATGGAGACGTGAACCTGAATTTTGGAATAATTTCTGGGGATGATCTCGTCGTCTCTCTCGCAGAAAAGTTCAGGGCCGAAAGGATCGGCTTTGCGACCAATGTCGATGGTGTAATCGTTGATGGAAAGGTTGTGGGAAAATTTACCCGTGGAATGAAAGCAGACGGCATAGGCGAGAGCGATGCAACGGGAAAGATGGAGGGGAAGATCGAAAGGATCTTCGCGATGAAGCACAGGTGCAGGGTTTTTATATTCAGGGGCACCGGGGAAAACGTTAAGAAGTTCCTGAGGGGCGAGGAGGTCGGAACCGAGGTGATCCTGTGAAGACATCAATAAGAAAGATGGACCACATAAAGATCTGCCTTACCGAGGAAGTCGAGACTGGCTACACGGGGCTTGAAGACGTGATGCTGATACACGAAGCGATTCCAGAACTCGATTTTTCGGAAATAGACTGCTCAAAAAAGTTTTTGAACAAAAGGCTCACCTTTCCGTTCCTGATCGCATCCATGACTGGAGGCCACGAGGAGACGAAGAGGATAAATGAGAACCTCGCAACTGCGGTTGAGGAAATTGGTATTGGAATGGGAGTTGGCAGTCAGAGAGCGGCAATAGAAGATGAAGCGCTTGTCGAAACTTTTTCAGTCGTTCGAGAGAGAGCTCCGAGCGCATTCATCTATGCAAATATCGGTGCTCCACAGCTCATCGAGGATCCTGAAATCGCAGACAGGGTAATTGAAATGCTGGAAGCTGATGCGATCGCAGTCCATCTCAACTATCTTCAGGAGGCCGTTCAGGATGAGGGGGACAAGAATGCAAGGGGCTGCTTGGAGGCGATCGCTGAGATCTGCAAAAGCGTCAAGGTTCCAGTTATCGTGAAGGAAACTGGAGCGGGGATAAGCAGAGAGGTTGCGATGAAGCTGAAAAAAGCTGGTGTTTCGGCAATAGATGTTGGTGGAAAAGGGGGGACCTCTTTCAGCATCGTTGAAGCTTATAGAAGTGAAGACGAAGTCCTTAGAGACGTTGGATTCGATTTTGCAGAATGGGGTATCCCGACTGCTTTCTCCGTTGTTGACTGCTCTGACATTCTGCCAACAATTGCAACCGGAGGAATTAGAAGCGGTCTGGAAGTAGCGAAAAGCATAGCACTCGGAGCTGAGATTGCAAGCTCAGCACTGCCTTTCCTTTCCCCGGCACAGAGAAGCGCAGCAGCAGTTAAGAGGCAGATCCTTCGATTCCTGAGGGGATTTAAGACTGCTCTCTTTCTCACGGGCTGTAGAACTCCCGAGGAATTAAAAAGGAAACCTTTATTTATAAGCGGAAAACTTGCAGAGTGGCTGAAGTTCAGGGGAATGGATCCGAGGGCTTTTTCCGAGGGGAGAAAATGAAATACGTGGAGGAGGGAGCGAGGATCGTTAATGAGGCGATAAAGCGTTATCTGCCCGAGAAGGACCTTGACCTCTACAAGGCAGCAAGGCACCTGATAAAGGCTGGTGGAAAGAGGTTACGTCCTGTAATAGCAATTGCCATAAGTGAAGCCATAGGTGGGGATTATCGGAGGATCATGCCTGCGATCGTGGCCATTGAAGCCATACACAACTTCACGCTGATCCACGACGACATAATGGACAGAGACGAGATGAGGAGAAATGTGAAGACCGTGCACACGGTATTCGGGGAGGCAACAGCCATCCTTGCAGGGGACACGCTTTTTGCCGAGGCTTTTAAACTCCTTTCAAAATGCGATGTGCCCGGGGAGAACATAAGAAGGGCCCTTGAGATGATTGCGGATGTTTGCATAATGATCTGCGAAGGCCAGTTCATGGACATAAATTTTGAGAACAAGATGATCAGCGAAGAGGAGTATCTCGAAATGGTGAAGCTGAAGACTGGGGCGCTTATAGCAGGCTCTTCATCCCTTCCAGCTGCTTTGTTTGGTAGAAATGACCTTTTTGAGCCTCTCTGGGACTACGGGATCTTCGCTGGTATTGGATTCCAGATCCACGACGACGTTCTCGACCTCGTGGGAAAGGACATAGGCAAGGACTGGGGAAGCGACATAGTGAAGGGTAAAAAGACTCTGATAGCGATAAAGGCATTTGAGAGGGGAGTCGAGCTTAAAACCTTCGGAAAACAAAAGGCAAGCATTGAAGAGATAAAGGAGGACGTTGAGAGGCTTAAAGATTGTGGAGCCATCGATTATGCCCAGAAAAAGGCGAGGGAGTATATTGAGATGGCCAAAAAGAAGCTCTCCTGCATTAGAGACGAGCAAAAGAGAAGGCAAATCGAAGAGCTCACGGATTTCCTGATAGCGAGGAGCAAATGATGCATTCGGTTTAAGCTTCTCCATCCCTTCCAATATCAAACCGCATTCGAAGGTCGGAAAGTTTTTTAATCTTCTTTCCTACACCATTCGCCCGTCAGCCATGCGTCCCATGAGACACGATGATTGGGGATCCACACGACGGGCTACAGCCCTGATCGCTATGGAGACGCTCGAGGACATCAGGAAGGAGATTTTGAATTGCAAAAAATGCCCTCTACATCTGACAAAAAAGAACTACGTTCCCGGTTCTGGCAGTGGAAAATCCGGGATAGTCTTCGTTGGCGAAGCTCCGGGAAGGGAAGAAGACCTCAGGGGTGAGCCTTTCGTCGGCAGTGCGGGGAAGCTTCTCACAGAACTTCTGTCCTCTGTGGGGCTAACAAGGGAAGAGGTTTTCATTTGCAACGTTCTGAAGTGCAGGCCGCCAAACAACAGAGATCCGCTTCCAGAGGAAGTTGAAGCATGCGGGAGCTACTTGGTCAGACAGCTAAACGCGCTAAAACCGGATCTAATCGTTTGCTTGGGCAGACATTCTGCAAGCTATATTTTCAGCCTTTTTGGCCTGAACTTCAGCTCGATAACTAAGGTTTGCGGAAGAGTTTTCGAAGTTGAGGAATGGGACAAAAAGGTTAAAATTTTTCCTTTGTACCATCCTGCAGCGGTTCTCTACAGAGTCCAGCTTCGGGAGGAATACGAGAGACAGTTCAGGCTTATTGGGGAGCTGTGCGGTAAGGAGAGAAAGCAGAGAACCCTTTTTGACTTCTGATTAAATTTAAACGCCAAACATAATTCTCAAACCATTTCTCAATGCCGGAGCCAAGCCGAGGACAAGAAGAACGAACTTCAGAAAGTTCTTCAGGCTCTCCTTCTCTTCGGAGGCGTCTATCATGTACAGAACCGCACCGATCACGCCAAACTTGGCGATCGGAAGTGCCATGGCACCGAAGTTCTCGACAAGAAATGATGGTACAACGTGAATCTCACGGTAGCCGTGATAACTCACACCCAAGAACGTGATGAAGGCATCGAGCATGTGTGCGAACATCACAGAAGCGCTGAGCGAGTTCTTGGTTTTCAGGGGAATGAAGTAAAAAGCTGCTGCAACAAGAGATGCCCCAAGAATTCCGTATGGCAAAACAAGCGGATTCTCTATCTTCAGGTTCAAAAAGAGCATTATAATGGTGAATACAGTAAATGAAAGGCCTATAAGGCCATATGGCAGGTAATATCTATCTCCCGCAAATCTTTTCGAGATCAGAATCGCTGGAAAGGCTAAGAGAAAGATCAGGAAGAATATAAAGGGGGACATGAAGACGTATGAAATGGGCGGGTGAAGAAATCCCGCATCCTCCACGACCCTAGCAGATGAGCCGAGAATGATATACGGAATGTTTGCAAGAATAAACTTTTTATCGATTTCGAATCTTTTTTCAAGGAATTTGTAGAGCAGAAAGACTGCGATTACCAGTATTATCGCCCAGGTAAGCGTGTTAACTACGTTGTAGCCCTCCTTGTAGACGATCGAGTCGATGTAGTATTCTTTTATGAATTCCCAGAGATCCATGCAAAAAGTCTTTGAGCAGTTTATTATAGTATCTGAACATGAGCCACTCAACCAGAGTTCAAGAACATCTTCATCCTTAAAGCCCCGGACCTATGTAAAAACGTATTTTAGCCAAAAAACTTTTAACTTTTTGACATACTAATCCTCGTGAGAAGGGAAGAAGTGGAAAAATTCGTGGAAAAGGCAAGGGGCTTTGAGGATCTGGCCACTTACAATTTTAAAAGAAGTCGCTATGATTTAGCAATTTTTTGTGCAGAACAGGCAGCTCAGATTTACATCAAAGCCAAGTTACTTGAGCTTATCGGGGAATTTCCGAGAACTCACGATTTGATAAAATTACTTGAGGAACTTTCTGTTGTTTATGAACCAGAAAAAGTTAAAAAATTTCTGGAAGATAATTTCAGTGTCATCACTAAACTAATTGATGCATACATAACTTCAAGATACTACATCAGGGAATTTTATGAAAGAGAGGTAGAAGAGGTGTTGAACTTTCTTTTGCAGCTGAGGAGGTTGCTGGGCTATGATTGAAATTTTGAAAAGAAGGGCGGAGAGATACAAATACATCGAAAATCTGGATTATTATTTGGGGAAAGTGAGGAAAATAGCCGAGAAGCATTTGGGAGAAGTTGAGATACACATCTTCGGCTCTTTTGCTGAGGGTAAGAATGCACCATCTTCCGATGTCGACGTTTTGATCCGCGCAAATGACATCACACCTGAAAAGAGGAATGCTGTGGTTTCAGAAGTTTACAAAAAGCTTGGAAGCTGGCACCCTTTTGAAATTCACATAGTGGACGAGAGGGGATTTGATTGGTACAGAAGGTTCTGTAGAAAAATGATACGAAAACATTGACTTTTTTGCAGATTAGACCGACATCCGCGTAATCGATTTTTGTTCTCACAGCAGTAAATGCGACCCTCATATTTGATTGAATTTAAAAATTTAAATTTGAGCGAGCACAAAGTATATGGACTGTGTCTTCTGCGGAAGATACGCACCATCCAAACTCCTGAGCGTTTGCGTTGATTGCGCAAAATCCGAAAAAGCCTTAGAATTGATAGAAAAAATTCATTCCAAGCCTGATGTTCAGGTGAAATACTGCAAATTATGTGCGAATGAGTGTAAAGGCTTTGCTCTTTGTGGAAAGCCCTTATACGGCAATCTCACATATTACGAGGATCCACTTCCGACGAACTGCTGTAATTCTTGGTTCTGCAAGGGAAGCAAGCTCAGCGGAACCAATCTGGCAGTATTCTACTATGGCTGCAACTTTGACTGCGTTTTCTGCCAGAACTGGACCCATAAGAATGTTAACAAAAATTTCGTCAGCCTTGAAGAGCTACTTGAAGCCGTGAAGAATCGTAGAGTAAGGTGCATCTGCCACTTCGGCGGATCGCCTGAACCACAGCTACCCTTTGCATTGAAATTCAGCAGAAAGGTCTTGGAGTTCAGGGAAGACATAATGATTTGCTGGGAATGGAATGGCGCTGGAAGTTCTGCTCTGGCTTTAAAAGCTGCTGAATTAAGCTTTAAGTCCAATGGAACCGTAAAATTTGACCTGAAAGCCCACAGTAAACCACTTCATCTCCTTCTGACGGGAAGGGATAACGAGAGAGTCAGGAGAAATTTTGAGCTCATTGGCAGTAGATTTCCTGAAGTTATATCTGCAACGACCTTGCTTGTACCGTACTACATTGATGAGGAGGAGATCGAATCCATTGCGGCTTTTATCGCGTCTGTTGACGAAAGTATCCCGTACAGCCTCCTCGTATTTCATCCGGACTACAAGCTGAGAGATCTGCCGGTAACACCTAAGGAGCAGGTTTTTCGGTGCTACAAAGCTGCGAAGAAACATCTTAAAAACGTCAACATTGGGAACTTGCACCTTCTACTGTCCTGATAAGCCTCAAAACACCTTCAAAAGTAAACTCATCCGGTATGACCGCAGAAAGACCCCTCTTTTTAAGAAATTCTGCTGTTGGCGTCCCGATCGCTATTAAGAGCATATTTCTGAGCATTCTAATGCATTCCTCGTCGCAGTTATCTAGAAAGCTCTCCGCGATCATCCTGCTCGAAAAAACAATCGCATCGTAAAATCCTGCCTTCACTCTCTCTATCTCCCTTTTCTGCTCCTCTCCGTTCAGTTTCGCTATTCTGTATGCTGAGACCTCGCTGAAGTCGGCGAATTCCGAAATTTTCCGTAGCTCTTCACCGCCGCGATCGCTTCTGATCGCAACGACCCTCTTTCCTCTCAGAAGGTCCCTGAACTCCTCAACGATCGCACTCGATTCAAATCTTTTCGGCACCAAAACTTCGTAACCGGCATTCCTTAGTGTCTCTGCCGTCTTTTTACCTATCGCTATTACTCTTTTCAGCCTGATGTTCCTTTTTACGATTTCTCTTGCGGAATTCTGGCTTGTAACGATTGCGTAATCGTGGTCAGGGACTTCGAAGTTCTCGTAATTTAAGGAGACAAAAGGACAGCCGTGGGCCTCAATTCCTGCTTTCCTGAACATGGCCAAGGTATCCTGCAGAAGCTCAGCAGGGCGTAGAATCAAGACTCTCATAGTCCTTCAGAAAGGGCAGTCTTTCTCTCGTTCTCTGCACTTCAGCCAAATCTATGTCGCACATCAGGACTTCCTGATAAATTCCTCCCTCGGCCAGAACTCTGCCTTCGGGATCGATGAGCATCGAGTTGCCACCGCAGTCAAGATCTCCCTCGACGCAGTTAACTCCAGCGACAAAAAGCTGGTTCTCTATCGCCCTTGCTCTCAGCAAGGTTTTCCAGTGCTCTATCCTCTGTTTCGGAAATTCCGCTGGAATTGCTATGATCTCGGCCCCCATCTTCATCAATCTCTTTGCGAGTTCTGGAAATCTGACTTCGTAGCATATCAGTATCCCCAGCCTGCCAAAGGGCGTATCGAATACTTCCAACTTTTTTCCTGGCTTAAAAAGCTCCCTCTCTCTCGTTAGAGGGAAAAGAAGATTTTTCCTGTAAACTCCGATAATTTTACCGCGGTGAATGACGACGGCGGAGTTGTAAAGGGTATCGCTTTTCTCGGCTACTCCGGCAACTATGAGTATATCTCTTTCCCTTGAAAGCTTGAGAACCATTTCAAGCTCCTCCTCGAGCATCCTGACTGAAGAAAGGCAGTGCTCGTAGAAGCCAGTGTTGAAGAGCTCTGGCAATATCACAATGTTGGCTTTAACTTGTAGAGCCCTCTTTATCAGGCTCAGACCCTTCATGATATTTGCTTCCCTGTCCGGGGATATTTTTTGCTGGGCCAAAGCTATTCTTAGCTTATAGGTGCTCAACAACCATCCCCTCCTGAGTTAACAAAAGCTTTCCTTCAACTTTCTTAACGCAGAACCCCTGGATGAGGACGTTGAGGTGATAATCGAGTTCGGACTTCGAAAGGTTCAGAGCTCTTGCTATTTCCTCCTCGCTCAACCCCTTCAGTATCAGCCTGAGGATCTCCTTCCTCACAGGATGACTCACTGCCCGATGATAGCGGTGGTGGTATTCCTTGCTCCTTTCGATGCTTTCGGAGTACTCCTCCCAGCTCGACACGGAAGAGTTCTTCACGGGGAAATTATTAAGCTTTCGTTTCGAAAATTTCGTGCTGACTGTTATGAAGAACGCAAAGTATTTTAATTTTCAGATTGACCAGTTTTCATGACTGAGAGCAGCGACATTGAAAAAATAAGGCGAGCTGCGGAAATACTGGCAAGATCAAAACACGCCGTCGTTTTCACGGGAGCTGGAGTTTCTGCAGAAAGCGGAATCCCAACTTTTCGCGGGGAGGATGGGCTGTGGAAGAAATACGACCCGGAGGAAGTGGCCTCGATTCACGGATTTAGAAAAAACCCGAGGGCTTTCTGGGAGTTCTCGATGGAGCTGACAAAAAAGACCCAGGCCGAGCCAAATCCAGCACACTACGCAATAGCCGAACTCGAGAGAATGGGTATCGTGAAGGCTGTAATAACCCAGAACATCGACATGCTACATCAAAGGGCTGGAAGCAAAAAGGTTTACGAACTACACGGGAGCATAGAGAGGCTGAGATGCCTTGATTGCAGAAAGGATTATTCCTGGGAAGATTTTGTCGAACTCCTCCATGGAGGCGAGATACCGAGATGCAAGGTATGTGGAAGCTGGTACGTGAAGCCAAACGTGGTCCTTTTTGGCGAGCCCCTGCCATCGACAGTGCTTTATCAGGCGATAGAGGAGTCGAGAAAGGCCGATGCCTTTCTCGTGGTGGGTTCAAGCCTCGTGGTATATCCTGCAGCGGAGCTTCCGTACATTGCGAAGAGCAATGGGGCAAAGATGATAATGGTCAACGATGAGAGCACGATCGCTGACAGCCTCTTCGACGTCGTCATCCACGGAAAAGCTGGCAAGATACTGCCAAAGATCGTTGAAAAAGTGAAGGAGATCAGGGGGCTCAGTGTAGCTTAAAGATTTATAAACTGCCCGAAGACTTGTTTCTGCGATGATGATTACTCCCGCCGCTGAGCGGTGATGAGTATTACGCTATCTGAGCATCCTTAACTTAAAAGCATGAGGAGTATCGCCTTCTGCATGTGCAGCCTGTTTTCCGCCTGCTCGTAGATGACCGAATTCTTGCTTTCGATCACCTCATCCTCGATCTCCTCTCCTCTGTGCATGGGCATGCAGTGCATCACAATCGCATCTCCCTTCGCATGCTTCAAAAGTTCTTCCGATATTTCGTAGCCTCTGAATGCCCTTAATCTGGACTCTCTCTCAGCTTCCTGTCCCATTGAAACCCAAACATCGGTATAAAGAACGTCTGCGTTCTCCACGGCCTTTCTAGGATCCCTCTCAAGCTTTATTTTTCCTCCAAGCTCAAGGGCCTTCGAAAGCAGGGATGGCTCATAGCCTTTCGGACATGAAACGACAGTTTCGAGTCCGAGAATTGCCGATAAAAGAATCAGGGAGTTGCACACGTTGTTTCCATCGCCAAGCCATACTATTTTCGCAGTAAGCCCCTTGTTCTGATAAATCGTCAGCAGGTCAGCGAGAACCTGACAAGGATGCTCCAGATTGCTCAGACCGTTTATTACAGGTACTGAGGAGAACTTTGCAAGTTCCTCAACAGTCTCATGCCTCCTCGCCCTTACCATGATTCCGTGAGCGTATCTGCTAATGACCCTCGCAGTGTCCTTTATCGGCTCCCCTCTTCCAAGCTGAAGATCATTCCAGTTCAGGTAAAGCGCATTCCCGCCGAGTTCGAGCATTGCAACTTCAAATGAAATCCTTGTTCTCGTCGAGGGCAGCTCGAAAAGCATCGCGAGTGTTTTGTTCTTCAGCTTTTCCTCGAATACTCCTCTTTTGCGATCCTCCTTAAGCTTCACCGCCGTCTTCAGCAGCTCTTCGATCTCTTCCCTGCTCAGGTCTGCAATTGATATGAGGTGTCTCATAGCTGGAATCATTAAATCGATAATTAAACTTTCTGAATTGCTGCAAAGTGCCCCCGCCGGGAATTGAACCCGGGTCTAGGAGTCCGCAGCCCCTAAGGATGTCCGCTACCCCACGGGGGCTTCTGTTACTCTTGCTCCGAAAATAAATAGCTTACCCGATTCTTGTGTCGAAAACTTTCATATACTTTTCAGCAGAATAACTCTGATGCTCTGGACAGAGAAGTATCGCCCGAAAACGCTTGAGGAGGTCGTTGCGAGCAAAGATGTGATTTCAAAAGTTTTGGAGTGGGCTAAAAAGTGGCAAAATGGGCCTTGGAAGCCACTACTACTTGCAGGCCCACCGGGAGTTGGAAAAACGTCCTTGGCAATGGCCCTTGCGAACACGATGAAGTGGGAGTTCGTGGAGATGAATGCCAGCGACCAGAGAAATTGGCAGATAATAAACAGGATCGTAGGAGAAGGCGCTTTTAACGAGACTATAAGCGACGAAGGTGAGTTCCTTTCTTCAAAATCTGGAAGGCTTAAGCTCATCGTGCTCGACGAGGTAGACAACATCCATAAAAAGGAGGATGCCGGTGGTGAGAGTGCCCTAATCAGGATAATAAAGAAGAAGCCGAGGCAACCACTCGTATTGATAGCTAATGACCCCTACAAGCTCTCTACCGAGCTCAGAAAGCTATGCGAGTTCATAGAGTTCAGGAGGCTGACGAAGACACAGATAACAAAGGTTCTTCAGGATATCTGCAAGAAAGAGGGAATTAAATGCGAAAAGGAGGTGCTTGATGAAATCGCAGAGAATGCCGGAGGAGACCTCAGGGCAGCTATAAATGACCTTCAGGCCATTGCGGAGGGGGAGAAGCAGATCACTTCCGATGACTTCGTGGTTGGCAAGAGGACACATGAAATGGACGTTTTCAAAGTTCTGCAGAAGATCTTCAAGACGAATTACCCGCCTTACGCGGACGCGATTCTTCTCGATGAGTCTCCCGAAGACCTGATCCAGTGGGTCGAAGAGAACATTCCGCTCGAATACTCCGGTGAGGACCTATTCAGGGGATATTTGGCCCTCTCAAGGGCGGACATCTTCATCGGAAGGGTGAAGAGAAGGCAGTTCTACAGGCTTTGGAAATATGCAACATATCTGATGACGAGTGGAGTGCAGCAGTTGAGAAGGGAAACAAAGACAGGATTTACAAAATACAGGCGTCCGCAGACCTGGCAGTTTTTGTTCCAGATAAAGCAGAAGAGGGAACTCAGGGATGGAATTCTCAAGAAGATCTCGACTTATTCTCACCTCTCCACGAGAAAGGCAAAGGTAGAGATGCTACCCATCTTATCAATCCTGCTAAAAAACCTTGAAATCGAAAAGGCTGCGAGAATTGCGGCGTTCTACCAGCTAACCAGAGAAGAGCTGGAGTTTCTCGCAGGAGAGAGGGCTGCAGAGATTGCTGAATTCATGGAAGAGAACAGACTTCACAGAGTTGATGAGAGCTGGATCTCCGCTGAAGCTTTCGAAAGGCTTGAAGCTGCAAGTAAGGAAGAGGAGGAAGAGAAACCGAAAGAAAGGAGGGTAAGAGATTTAACTCTCGACAGCTTCTTCTCATAGCATGAGCTTCAATCTCGAAGACGTGATAAAGCTGCCAGATAGGGGAATTGCTGAGGAGATAGTTGAGGAGATAGCAAAAAGAGCTGGAAAAAGCCATCAGGAAGTCTTCTCGATGATCAGCGAGATGCAGGAGAGAATGAACAATCTCGTGAGCTTCGAAGTCGTTGCACTGATAGTCGCCAAGGAATTCGGAATAGACATCTCGAAATACATACCGATCGTTGAGGAGAAAATTTTCAATGAGACTGCTTAGAGACGCGGTTGCAATAGGCAGGAAGGCAGTTATCGCAGATCTGCACTTCGGTCTTGTTCCATTTTACGACAAAGAATTGCTGGAAAAGGTTTTAAGGCTTGCAGAACGCTTTCAGACCATCATCATCGCTGGAGACATCAGACATCTTGGAAAGAAAAGCCCTGTGGAGGAATTCCTGAGCAAGATTTCCGAACTCGCTGAGATTCTTCTCGTGAGAGGCAATCATGACGTGGGGCTAAGCGGGCACAGGGGCTTGAGGCTTGGAAAATATGGAATTTTTCACGGTCATTCAATGCCTGAAGAGGACGTGATGAATTCCGAAACGCTCATTTTTGCCCATGCGCATCCCTCGGTCTTCATCCCTGCAGAAGTGGGAGGATACAAGGAGAGAGCTTTTCTATACGGAGAAATAGATTGGAAGGGTGAAAGGAAAAGGGTTTTCGTGCTTCCAGCTTTCAACGAGCTCTGCTCCTCGACTGCCGTAAATCTGGAAAAACCCGCTGGCTTTATGTTCAGGAAGTTCGATTACCGTAGCTGGGATGCGATCCTCACAGATGGAACGATTTTAAGTCTGAGATCAATTTCAAAAACGTAAAATATTCATCGACAACTTCAGATATGCTTCTGCTCGAACACGAGGCTAAGGAGCTCCTCGAGAGCTACGGAATCAGGACTGCAAGGGGAGTGATCTGCGAGAGCGAGAATGAAGCCGTTAAGGCTGCAAAGTCGATTGGCTTCCCCGTAGTGATGAAAGTCGCTGGAATCCTACACAAGAGCGATGTTGGCGGGGTGATGCTGAACATAAAGAGTGAAGAAGAAGTCAGGAATGCATTCAGAAAACTTTCGGCAATAGAGGGAGCAAGGGGTGTTAGCGTTCAGCCGCAGCTCTCTGGAATAGAGCTCATCATTGGTGCTGCGGAGAACGAGCAGTTTGGAAGCTTTGTCATGTTCGGCCTTGGTGGTGTCTTCGTTGAAGTTCTCAGGGACGTCTCCTTCAGGCTGCTGCCCGTGGACAGGAAAGAAGCTCTGGAGATGATCAGGGAGATAAGGGGCTACAGAATCCTCGAGGGCTACCGCGGCTTCAGGGCAGATCTGAATGCGGTGGCCGAGCTGCTCGTGAAGGTTGGCGAAATAGTTGAGAATGAAGGAGTAGTTGAGATGGATCTTAACCCAGTATTTGCGAACGAGAATGGCTGCTTTGTCGCCGATGCGAGAATCGTGAAGGG
>CAZZIT010000007.1:0-9716 GCA_964654365.1 uncultured archaeon | reverse complement strand
AGTAGTGTAGCTCATTCCAGGACATCCGTAATCTTCAGGGATGAACGAGCCGAGCATTCCAAGTTCCCCAAACTTTCTTGCTATCTGTTTGAAGTTCAGGGGCTTTTCCTCATGCCAGGCATCGATAACGAGTGGCCTTATTTCTTTTTCGAGAAATTCTCTGATCGATCTCCTTACGAGCCGATCTTCGTCGCTCAGCAGTTCTTCGACGTCGTAAAAGTCTGTAGCCTGCATGAACTTTTTTTGAGCCCTCCAATATAATCCTTTCGCAAGAACAGGTAAAAAACAATAACAATATAAACTCCCTTTTTTAGCATCTGTCATGACTGGTGTTGCAGTGATAGGAGCCGGACATTCGGTTTTTGGAACGAGAAGGGATGTGAATATCCCTGAGCTTTGCTGGGAATCCATGAAACCAGCACTGGAAAAGGCAAATCTTGAGCCAAAAGATATAGACTTCTTTGTAGTTGGAAACCTTGGAATCTGGAGCAGTGAGCTTGCGGTTCCGTCGATCATGGCGGAATATGCGGATTTAGCTCCAAAAGGGTCCATGAGGGTTGAGGCTGCATGTGCAACAGGAAGCGCTGCGGTGAGGGTAGGATATACAGCCATAAAGTCTGGGCTTGCGGACATTGTGATGGTTCTCGGCATAGAAAAAATGCAGGAATCTCCGAATCCGAGCGTAATAGAGCTGATTGGAAGATTCGGAAGCTACTTCTGGGAGTTCGAGAATTTCGGGCTGACTTTCCCTGGCTACTACGCGCTTCACGCGAGTGCCTACATGATGAAGTACGGTGCCAAGGAGGAAGATCTTGGAAAAATTGCGGTTAAAAACCATTTCTACGGTGCAAAGAATCCATTTGCCCAGTTCCGCAAAGAGATCGACGTGGCTACTGTAATGAAGGGGCCATATGTCGCCTGGCCATTGAAGCTGTTCGACTGCTCACCCATAACAGATGGCTCTGCGTGCATAATTCTTGCGAGCGAGAAGAAAGTCAAGGAGCTGGGCATTGAAGAAAAGGTCTGGATCCTTTCGCAGGGAGTTGGTACAGGAACTGCGAACCTCAGCAAGAGGGAAGAATTCACGAGTCTGGCTTCTGCAAGATACGCTGCAGAACAGGCTTACAAGCTGGTAGGGATTGAGGATCCAGTAAAGCAGCTTGACGGCGCGAACGTTCACGACTGCTTCACGATTGCCGAAATCATGGCCTACGAAGACCTTGGCTTCTGCAAGCGTGGAGAGGGATACAAACTGGCACGTGAAGGGCAAACGTATATCGGCGGAAGAATCCCTGTCAACGTGGATGGTGGACTCAAGGCTAAAGGACATCCCATTGGCGCCACAGGAGTGAGCATGGCGGTTGAGGCTTACAAGCAGCTGCTGAGTAAGGCCGACAAGGGGAGACAGGCGGACATAAAGAATGGAAGATGGCTCACGCACAACGTTGGCGGGACGGGGCATTACACCTACGTTACCATATACGGCCTTGAGAAGAGGTGATGGAGATGGATGTGAAGGAGGCAATAGAAAAGACGGGCTTTCCGATCATCCCTGATGAGAAAAGCGGCGTCTTGCAGTGGTACGATGTCAGAGAGCTCAGGCTGAGGTACATACTTTCAGTGGAAGGAATAAAGAAGTTCTATGAGGGTCTGAAGGAGGGGAAGCTTCTTGCGACAAAGTGCAAGTGCGGAAGACTTTTCTTCCCTCCGCAGAAAGATTGCCCGAGCTGCAAGAAATCCGAGATGGAATGGGTCGAGTTAAAGAAGGAAGGTGTGCTTGAGACTCTTACCGTGATACATGTCAGACCTACTAGCTTCTCCCATTACGATCCTTACGTCGTTGGCATTGCAAAGCTCGATGACGGCGTTAGAATTCTAGCATGGTATCGCGGGGAACCAAAGCTGAATCAGGGGCAGAGGGTCAGGGTTGAAATTGTAAAGCGAAAGGAAGGCTATCTGAGCTACGAACTCGTGCCCATTTAGCCGAGTTAATAATTCAAAATCTTATTTTTCAAAATAGAAAATTTTTTATTCCAACTTTCAGCACTTCGGAATGGTGGTAAAATGAAAATTATCGTGCTTGCGAAGCACGCTCCGGATCCGCAAAGCGAGGTCGGAGTTGCTGCGGACGGCAAAAGCCTTTCCCTTGGCACGGCTGTTTTTGACATAAACGACTGGGATCGCTATGCGGTCGAAGAGGCAATCAGGATAAAGGAAAAGATGGGTGGAGAGGTAGTCGTAGTGGGTGTAGGAAAGAGCGAGGACACGCTGAGAAAGTGCCTTGCAATGGGGGCAGACAGGGCGATAAAGGTTCCAATCGAATCCGGGCTTGACGCATACCAGACTGCTGAAGTCATATGCGAAGCGATCAAGAACGAGAAGTTCGACATGATCTTCGCAGGTCTGATGAGCCAGGATCTGAACAACTCGCAGGTCGGCGTGATACTTGCGGCAATGCTCAACCTGCCCTTCGCCACAGCAGTGACATCGCTTGAAATCGGCAATGGCGTCGTAACAGTCAGAAGGGAAATAGAGGGAGGCTATCAGGAGGCCGTTCAGCTACCGATGCCTTGCTTGCTGACGATACAGAGCGGTATAAACGAGCCGAGATATGTCTCCGTGATGGGAATAAAGAAGGCAAAGACGAAGGAGCTCAAGGAAGTGAACGTTACGCCAAAGACTTCTACAGTCGAAGTTGAAAAGATGTATCTGCCGCCCGTGAAGAAGGCAGAGCTGATCACAGGCGATCCGTCCCAGATAGCGGCCAAGATTATCGCAATCCTTAAAGATAGGGGGTTGATAGGATGAAGGTCTTTGCGGTTGCCGAGCACAGATTTGGCGAGCTGAACCCGCTGAGCATCGAGCTGCTCAACCTTGCGAACAAGCTTGGTGAGAGCAATGCAGTCGTAATCGGGAAAGATGTTGGCAAATTCGCTGCAGAGCTTGCAAAATACGCTGACAAGGTCTGGAAGATCGAAGATGCCAGCCTTGAGAATTACAACCCCGAGCTTTACATCGACGTCCTGCTACAGCTGTTCCAAAACGAGAAACCCGACGTTGTGCTCATAGGAAACACCGCTCAGGGCGCTGAATATGCTCCATACCTTGCGGTGAAGATGAATGCCCCCATAGTTACAGACGTCGTTGGCGTAAACTCAGCCAACGGTCTCGTGGCTTCGAGATTCGTGATGCAGGGCAAGATCATGGTTGACTTAAGGGTCAAGTCGATGCCCTGTGTTCTCACGATCAGGCAGGGAGCATTTAAGGAGGGAGTGGAGAAGAACGGCCAAATAGTTGATGCTGGCATAAAGCCATCGAAGCCAGCTGGCAGGAAGTTCCTTGAATATGTGCAGCCAGAAGCCGGAGAGGTTGACATAACCAAAGCGAACGTAATCGTTGCAGTCGGCAGGGGAATCGAGGATGCTGCGAACATTTCTCTGGCTGAGGAGCTCGCCAATGCCCTTGGAGGGGTCGTAGCTGGCAGCAGGCCTGTAATAGACAACGGATGGCTGCCCAAGGACAGGCAGGTGGGTATTTCAGGAAAGGTCGTGAAGCCAAAGCTTTACCTCGCCCTCGGCATCAGCGGCGCATTCCAGCACGTCATGGGCATGAAGGACAGCGAGCTGATCATCGCTGTCAACAAGGATCCAGAGGCTCCGATTTTCGGTGTTGCACACTACGGAGTCGTTGCCAACCTGTTCGATATAGTCCCAGAGCTCCTGGACAAGCTGAAAGGGAAGTAATCTCTTACCAAAATTTATTAACATCTGATTTTACTTTTTTTATGTGGCGAAAGGTTGCCGAGAAGTTCGAGAAGTATCCCTCGCAAATTGCCGTTGTCAAAGAATTCCTCCGTCTCGGGATTTCTGTTAGGGAAGGAAAAGCGTACTGCGGGAACATAGAGCTCATCCCAGCCAAGATTGCAGAAGCGGTCGGAGTAGATCGAAAGGTCGTCGTTTCTGCAATTCAGAACATCGAAAACGATCCTGAGTTGAGGAACATTTTTTCAAATCTGAAACCCGTTGCGAACATTACCGAAATAGCGCGCTACCTCGGTTTTGGCGTCCTTGAAGTCTATGCCGAGAGCAGCAAGGTAGGAATCGTCGCGGGTGTTGCTGGAGCACTGGCGAGAGAGGGGATATCAATAAGGTATATACTTGCAGAGGATCCCGAGATCAGCGTGGAATCGAAGATGACAGTCGTTACGAACTCGAAAATCCCCGGAAAGGTTGTAGAGGAGATCCTGAAGGTGGAAGGGGTAAAGAAGGTAATAATAAGCTGAGGTGTTTTTTGAAACAGATATCCTTCGAGGACTACCTCGAATACGTCTCGAGGTTTGGAGAGGTGGAGGTTGAGGGTCAGAAGATCAGGCTCGAGCCAATCGAAGCAAAACGCCTAAGGCCGAGTCCTGAAGAGCTGACGGATGTTTCCACGACCGTCTGGAGCTTTCCAAAACGAGGGGCATGGGCTACGCACAAAGGAGATTACAGGGGGAACTGGCCTCCTCAGATGGCGAGAGCCCTGATCCTGAGGTACACGGCGCTCGGGGAAACGGTCCTCGACCCAATGGTTGGCTCTGGAACAACTGCGATCGAGGCCAAATTGCTCGGCAGAAACTGCATTGCAGTCGACATCGAGCTCGGTGCAGTAATGCTGACCCTTCACAGACTATACCATTTAGAGAAAGCCCTCAAAAAAGTTTCTGGGGAGGTTGGAGAAATCGGAATTGAGAATATTGAGAGATGCTGGGTAAAGGTTTTTCAGGGAGATGCGAGGAGGCTTGAACTTCTGGAAGACGATTCCATAGACCTTATAGCGACCCATCCTCCATACTTCAGCATAATAAGATACGGATCAGAGGGAAATCTTTCTGTAATGAAAAGGCTCGAAGATTATCTGAGTGCCATGAAAGAATTCGCCAGGGAATGCTACAGGGTTCTTAAAAGGGGAAGACATATGGCCGTGCTCATCGGAGACACGAGGATGCACAAGCACTACGTTCCGATCTCCCACCATGTCTTGGACATATTCCTGCGTGAGGGCTTCATTCTTGCTGAAGAAGTTGTGAAGATCCAGCACAACATGAAGACAACACGCGAGGTCTGGAAGAAGAGGGAAAGGGATTTTCTACTCATATTCCATGAGAAACTCTTTATCTTCAGGAAGCCAGAAAAAGAGAGCGAGCTTAAGAAGTTCAGATACAGCAGCAGATTCGCGAATTTAGCATTTCATTTCTGAATTCCACGAAACATTATGATAATTTTCTTGCATTATATAATAATATTGTAAAACTTTATATTTTTGTCTCACCACATTCATCGGGGAGAGACATGAAGAGCCTTCATGCTATCTGCTCAAAGGCATTATCGGATGGCAGGACTTACTTGATGGAGCATGAGAGCAAGGAGATTTTGGCTGAATATGGCCTTGAAACTACCAAGGCTTACTTGGCAAATTCGGAAGACGAAGCTGTCAGGATTGCAGGCGAAATTGGGTATCCTGTCGTTTTGAAAGTCCTATCGACGCAGGTAATCCATAAGTCCGATCAGGGCGGGGTTAAGCTTAACCTTAAGGATGAGAAGGCCGTAAGAGAAGCCTTCAGGGAAATATGGCATAGATTCAAGGATAAGGGACTCGTGGGGGTTTCGGTGCAGAAAATGGCTGAACCGGGGATCGAGGTCATCGTCGGAGTTACGAAAGACGAGACCTTTGGCCACGTTCTGATGTTCGGTCTCGGTGGAGTCTTCGTGGAGGTTCTTAAGGACGTCAGCTTCAGGTCGATTCCGATCACGGAACAGGATGCAGAGGACATGATCAAGGAGATAAGGGGATACTCAATTCTGAAAGGCTACCGAGGCTTTTCAGCTGACCTCGAGTCTTTGAAGCAGCTCCTCATCAAGATTTCGAGGATAGTGGAGGAAAACCCGGGAATAAGGGAAATGGATCTCAACCCCGTTTTTGTTTATCCCAAAGGATACAAGATCGTCGACGCGAGGATAATACTCGAAGATGCTGAAAGTTCGAAGAATGAATTCTTAAGGAGCGATCTGAGGCGTCTTTTTTATCCTGAAAGCGTCGCGGTGATAGGTGCATCAAACACCCCCGGGAAGCTTGGTTGGAATGTATTCAGAAACCTACTAACGCATGGATACGGTGGAAGGCTTTATCCGGTAAATCCGAGCGCAGCTGAAGTTCAGGGAATAAAAGCTTACAGAAGCATAAGAGAGGTTCCGGAGCCAGTTGACGTTGCAATCGTTCTCGTTCCCGCAAAACAGACCCCAAATGTGGTTCGAGAATGCTGCGAATCCGGTGTCAAGTTCATAATAGTCGAGTCAGCTGGTTTTTCTGAGCTTGGAGCCGAGGGAAAGGCACTCGAAATGCAAATGAAGGAGTATATAAGAAAATATGGATGCAGACTCGTTGGACCAAACTGTGCCGGAATTATAAACACGCACAGCGGATTTGTCGGATCTTTGGGGCTTCTTGGAGAGCTTGGGAGGGGCAACGTCGGTTTGATAGCGCAGGCCGGAGTTTACGCAGCCGGTTTTCTGTGGGGACTGAGGAATGTTATGGATTTTGGGATAATAGCAACGATTGGAAACAAGCTTGACATAAACGAAACGGACATGCTTGAAGCGATTGGAAATGACGAGAACATCGAGGTAGTGTGCATGTACCTCGAAGACGTCAAGGGTGGAAAGAGATTCATCGAAGTTGCTAGGAACATAGCAAGGAAAAAACCCGTAATAGTTTTGAAGACCGGAAGAACCGAGGAAGGCAAAAGGGCTGCTTCGACGCACACAGCTTCTCTTGCAGGTAACGACCAGATTTACAGCGCTATTTTCAGGCAGGTGGGCATAATAAGGGCAAGAGATAACGAACACCTCTTCGCCTTGGCGAGGGCATTCTCAAGGCAGCCTCTACCAAAGAACGATTCGGTCTTTGTGATCACCTACGCCGGCTCTCTTGGTGTTGCTTCTGCAGATGCCATCTCGACGAATGGTCTCAGGCTTGCGGAGCTCTCGAAGGAAGCTAAGGAAGAGATCAGGAAATTGATGCCGAGCTACGTTGGAAGCTTTAACCCGCTGGATCTGACATTTGACCAGAATCCCGAACAGGTCAGAAATGTGATAGAAACAGTTTTGAAATATCAGTGTGCGGGGAGCATGGTTCTGATCATGCAGACCGAAAAGTTCGGGGAGTACGTAGAATTCTTGAGGGCAATCGACTACAGAGGAGTACCGATATTTGCGGTCGTATTTGGAAAGGAGTTTGTAATGGATGATGTTATTAAGCTTGAGAGAGCAGGCATTCCAGTCTACACGACCCCCGAGCAAGCGATTGAAGTGGTCGCAACGATGTGGAAATACAGGGAGAGATTCAAAACTTCAGAAGAAATTGCTGGCTATTCAACGATTAATTCGCTGACACTTCCCACGGTTAAAGCGGGAGATTCAAGTCAAAGCCACTTCACTTCGTAAACATTTCGGGTGTGTTCGTGAGGTGCAAAATGCTTTTCATCTGAAAGTTGCTCCCCTTTGATGTGGGTTTAGATGTCGGAGGAATCTTCTCAAACCTTTGGATTTGAATCTGCAGATAAGAGGGAGCTGTTAATCCGTGGTTTCATTTTTGCCTGCACGGAGAAGACTGAAGAGGAGTGTTTGAGGAGGAATCTGTTTGTAACGGACAGAGTTTACGGTCCAGTAGTCATCAGAATCAGAAGGGGAGACCTTATTTTTCTTAACAACATTGACACGGATGTTCTCTATGGAATCTTCAAAGCAATCTCGGACGGCGGTTTCAAAATCGATCCACATGCATTCGAAGGGAGATATCCCTACCAGGTCAGAGTAGAGCCCATGGGTAAAGTGATCAGGTTGGAGGACGCGGAGAGCATACTGAATAAATTCGGGATAAGGAGGAACACACCGCTTTTTGGTAAAAAACTTCTGGATTTCTTGGATCTTTTTCTGTCGAAGTCGACGTTACACGGCTTTCTAGGGCCCATAGATGAGGGGACAACCAGCCTGATCTTGCGAGAGAGGGAGAAAATTAGGGAGAGAATAAAAGAGAAGGATATCGAGGAGGAGATTCCTCTAATTGAGAGCACGACTCTTTGGGATTTTCCAAGGCAAAGCTACGGACCAACTCCCAAAGGGGACAACAAATACCCCGGCGTGACGCCTGCGCTCGTGATCTACAACCTGATCTGGAGGTACACGGATCCAGGCGATTTGGTCGTAGATCCGATGGCAGGAAGTGGCACGACTTATGACGTGTGCAGGGAGGAGAAGAGAAGGTGCATCTGCTACGATATAGCGCCAAAGAGGCCGGAAGTCATTCAGAATGACTCGAGGAAGATACCACTTGAAGACAACTCGGTGGATATGGTCTTCGTTGACTCGCCATATGGCGACAACATAAGATACAACGACGATCCGAACTGCATAGGGAAGATATCGAGCGAAGCCGAAGAATTCTATGATGAGCTGGAGAAGGTTATAAGGGAGTGCCACAGGATACTGAAACCCGGAAAGGTAATAGGATGGCTGATAGGTGACCAGTGGGTTAAGAACAAGTTCACCCCCGTCGGATTCAAGGTTTACGAGCGCCTGTGCAAGTACTTCGAGCCAGTTGACATAATCTGCGTGGCCCGGAGGGGGCAGGCTTCCCACACAGCACTGTGGCACAGCCGTGCAAGAAGGTTCAATTTCTTTCTGCGTGGCTTCAAGTATCTCTTTATCATGCGGAAGCCTGAAGCTGAGAAGGAAAAGGCAGAAAGGCCCAGAAAAATAAAGTGGACTTTCTATGAGAGAAAATAGCTCCAGATTTTAAAATTCAGGAGCTCAAATACTTTTCAATCACTTCTATCAGCTTTTTCCTCGTAAATGGCTTTTCAAGAACTTCCCTTGCGCCAGCCTGCATTAGCTCCTTTTCCTTGCTCAGGTAGTAGGCAGTTATTCCTACGATCTTCGCATTTGGATCCATTCGCAGGATCTCCTCAGTTACCTTTATTCCATCCATTTCCGGCATTACTAATTCAGTCAATACGAGATCGGGTTTTATTCTGCTGTAAATTTTAACGGCCTCCATTCCATTTGTGGCCTTTACGACATCGTAGCGGTCTTTCAGCATGATTTCCAAAGCTTCAAGCAAGGCTAAGTCATCTTCAACGAGAAGTATCACCTTTCTTTTCCCTTCACCCATAAACCCTTTTAATCATTCCTTACATATAACCTTATCGAAAATTAGCCCTTCTGAATTCTTGCTGAAGAGTCGTTGCCCACGATGACTGCATCGATGAGCTCGGAAGGAAATATGCCGTTCTCCAATATACCTGCAATCGAATCCAGCTCTCTATCGAGAGCTTCTGGATTCTCAATCACTCCAAAATTGCAGTCTACGATGAAATTCCCGTTGTCCGTTATCACAGGCCCGACCTTCCCCTTTCCTTCCCTCAGCTTTGGCCTGCAGATCGTGGAAAGTTTTCTGAGAACGTATCCATAAGCAAAGGGCAGAACTTCGACGGGAACGGGCATTGAAAGCTTTTCAACGAGCTTTGACTCTTCGACGAGTATGAAAACTTTTTTGCTCGCGAATGCAAGGATCTTTTCCCGTGTCAGTGCCCCCCCACCGCCCTTAATGCAGTTCAGCTTTGAATCAACCTGATCCGCTCCGTCAATGCAAATGTCGGGCTCCCTTTCAACGAGATCCGT
>CAZZIT010000006.1:0-5427 GCA_964654365.1 uncultured archaeon | reverse complement strand
TTTTGAGAGGCACAGACATCGCTACGAGGTGAATCCAAATTATATACTAAAACTCGAAAGCAAAGGCCTTGTTTTCAGCGGTTGGAGCGATGAAAAGCGGAGAATGGAGATCCTTGAACTTCCGGATCACCGCTTTTTCTTTGCAACGCAGTTCCATCCCGAGTTCAAATCGAGGCCACTTCTGCCCTCGCCGCCATTCGTCGGATTTATCTCTTCCGCTCTTGGATTCAGGAGAGAAAAGAGTGGCGTGAGATGAAAAAGTATTTTATATTTTCCCCTCACTTTCTCCATGCCCTTGGATCCCGACTTGAAGAGAGTTCTGGATTTATACAGAGAGGGACCGAGATTCGAGCCAGCTATTTCTGTTGAGGAGTATCGCAGGTTCACGAACGGAATCTTCGAGGCTATAGCTCGCCTTGAATATGAAGCGGTCTCGAGGGTGGAAGATAAAATCGCCAAGGGGAGAAATGGAGACATAAGGATCAGAGTATACCAGCAAAAGGCCAATTCTGCCGTTCTTGTTTACTATCACGGAGGGGGTTTTGTCCTATGCAATCTCGAAACACATGATGCCATATGCAGGAGAATTGCAAGGCTTTCAAATGCAACCGTTGTCTCCGTTGATTACAGGCTTGCCCCCGAGCACAAGTTTCCCGCAGCCGTTTACGATGCATACGATGCCCTGAGATGGGTTGCTGACCACTCAGAGGAAATAGGAGTAGATAAGGACAGGATCTTCGTCGGAGGAGACAGTGCAGGCGGAAACCTCGCCACAGTGGCGAGCATAATTGCAAGAGACAGAGGAGAAAATTTCGTAAAGGGGCAGTTTTTGATCTATCCTGTTGTTAACCTCTCAGGAGTGACACCCTCGAAGCTCGAGTTCGGCTCAAGGGGAATACTGACCGAAG
This sequence comes from uncultured archaeon, assembly GCA_964654365.1. Classification (GTDB taxonomy): domain Archaea; phylum Halobacteriota; class Archaeoglobi; order Archaeoglobales; family Archaeoglobaceae; genus WYZ-LMO2. Next base: position 4,519 of record CAZZIT010000006.1, on the reverse strand, counting down.
ATATCATGCTCTGGTTCAACAGGCAATATCTGCAAAGCGTTGATGACGTGAGGAACCCACTTGCCTCACCCATACTTGCCGAGCTCAACGATCTTCCTCCAGCGCTGATTGCGACGGCCGAATACGATCCCCTGAGGGATGAGGCTGAGCTTTACGGAGCCCTGATGAGGAAGAGTGGGAGCGAAGCTGTCGTAGTCCGATACAACGGCATGATACACGGATTTCTGAACTTCTACCCGTTTGTCAGAGCGGGAAAAGAGCTAATATCCCAGATAGCTGCCGCAATAGCCTTCGCTTAGCTCTTTTTAAGCTTGTTTATCTCGCTCTTCAGGTCCATCGCCGTTCGGAACAGAAGATGTGTGATAAGACCGAAGACGAAGAACTGAACCCCGACTAAGATGAACATCGTCGTCAGAATTGCCAGCAGAACGTGCGTTATCCCCTTAAGCCATGCGTAGACGACGTAAGAGCCAGTAAGCAGTCCGAGGACGATGAAAATGGCTCCAAGGAAGTATATGTATCTTGCAGGGCTGTATCGTCTCAGCATCTCGTAGATAGCCTTCCCTATCCTGAATCCGTCCCTAAGAGGATTCAGCTTGGTCTTTCCCTCCCTCCTGCGGTAACTTATCGGAACTTCTGCAATCCTGAATCCCTTTGCTAGCGTCTCAACCGTTAGCTCGACTTCGACCTCAAAGCCAGACCTTCTGAGCTCGATGCTCTTGTATACTTCTTTTCTCAGGGCTCTGTAGCCTGAAAGAATGTCGTGAAGGCTTATCCCGTAGGCGAAACGGAAAAAAAAGTTCAGAATTTTGTTTCCAAAAAGGTTAAGCTTCGTGAATGCTCCTTTCTCGTAGCTGTAAAACCTGTTTCCTATTACGTGGTCTGCAGTTCCTCTCTCAATCGGTTCGAGCAGTTTTTTGACGTCTTCTGCCTTATAGCTCCCATCTCCATCGACCAAAACGACGACGTCGCTGTTTAGAATGCTGAAAGCCTCTGCTACTGCATTTCCCTTTCCCCTTCCGCTCTGGACCATCACCTTGGCCCCGCATCGCTCTGCGATCTCTCTCGTGCGATCCTTGCTGTTGCCGTCGACAACTAAGACATCGAAACCGAGATTCTTGAAGTCGGAGACAACTCCTGCGATGCCCTTTTCCTCGTTCAATGTGGGAACTACGACTGTTACCCTCATCAGATCCTCGAGATTCTCAGCAGGCTCTTCACGGGAACGGTCTCGATCCTTCCTCCCTTGTCCGCAACAACCGCGACACCGATAACCTTTCCTCCACTCTTCTCTATGACCTCAATTGCGCCTCTCACAGTTCTTCCGGTCGAGATTATGTCGTCAACAATTACGCACTTCTTTCCGCTCACCTTCGCAAAGTTCTCGCTCAGGATCCCCTCTTTCACCTCCTGCCCGCTGACCTTCGCCGGATAGTAGATCGCGAGTTCCGCAGAAAGTTCCTCTGCGACCATCGTCGACAGCGGAATTCCGCTCGTCGCTATACCGACCACGATATCGACATCCTCGAAGTTCTCGAGTATCATGTCCGCGAGCGCTACGGCTATCATCCTAAGCCGCCACGGCTTCACGAGATTGGTCCACTCGATGTAAATGTCGGAAGGCGGTGTCTGCGTCGCCCTCGTTAGAAGCCAGACAGCGGTATCGAGGGATACGTTAAGCTCGTCCGCAATCTCCTCGGTTGCCATCCCCTTCTCCTTCAACCTTCTCGCCTTCTCAATCAGACTCTCGATCTTCATCTTTTCACCTTCCTCACGATCGCCTCACAACCACATATAGGGCAGATCTCGCTATCAATTTTTCTCCCACATCCCCTGCAAACCCTCATCCACCTGAGAGCCTTTGAGATCCCCTGCTGGATAACGCCCTCAAATTCTATTCCCAGGGCCAATGCAACGTTCTGAATCGAGTAATCGTCTGTCACGAGCACTACCTTCCTCCCCTTTTCCCTCTCGTCTAAGGCCTTTGCGATCACCTTCATGTCAGTTTCGGAGAGCCTGTATATGTCTCCCGTTTTGGCTGAGACTTCCATTACGAGCCTCAAATTCTTCTGGCTCGCGCTCTCCACCCTTAACCCCTTGACGCTTAGGTAGAGGGAAGAGTTCTCATCGAGGATCTCGGACACTACCTCCGGAACAGTAACCATCTCCTCGTATACTGCCTTCCTCTGGAAAATCGCTGTGGAGTCGAGGACGTAGATTCGCACGAGATATGTTGTGCAGGGGATAAAAAAATTTTCCTCTTTAAGTGCTCAGCTTGATTTGAATCATTGGCAAAGTTTAAAAATCGTTTAGACCTTACATAAACAAGCTCCGGTGGTGTAGCCCGGTCAAACATTCGGGCCTTTCGAGCCCGCGCCCCGGGTTCAAATCCCGGCCGGAGCACTTTTTTAACCAAAACCTTAACATACTTCCCGCCCACAGTCTTTTGGGCTCGTGGGGTAGTGGAGATCCTGAGGGCCTCCGGAGCCCTCGACCCGGGTTCAATTCCCGGCGAGCCCGTCTCAATTCGAGTTCAAATTCGAATGAACAATCGACGAAATTCATTTCCTAGGTCTAAGCCCGAGCTTCTGCGAAGCGAGGCCGAGGATGAGCAGGGCAGAACCAAGCCAGACCAAGGATATCAGCGGGACCCTGTAAAACTCGAGCTCCACAGAGTTGCTTCCAGCGCTTTTCATTGCGAAGTAGTAGTCTAAGAAGGGGTTGCCGATTATATAAACCTTGGAGACAGTTGATTGTGGATAGACGTGGATCTCGGGTTCGATTAATCCGAGAGAGCTGAGGATCTTCGCCCTCACGATGGTTTTTTCGGGTGTCCAGCGAGTGCTGACATTCTGAAGGTAGAATTCGATTCCATCGGCCTTTCCGTCAGGATTGAGGATGACTGTATCTTTTTGCTCGAAGAACCAGACGGAGGTTGCACCAACAAACAGAAGAATCACACCGATATGTATCAGTTTCCTGTTTGAATTTCTGAGCCTGTATAGTGCGATCATAGCCGTTGCGAAAAATATCGGGGTGAAGGTTATCAGGTAATAGCTTCTATCCACGTTTCTGAACAGATTCGCTACTGTTCCGAGCAGAACAACGACGATCATGGCTCCGAAGAGTAGCGACGTGTAACAGCGATCCTCTACTTCCCACTTCCTTACCAGCGGAACATCGCAGGCTAAAACCAAGAAAAGGTACGCCAATCCCATCGGATCTTCTCCGAAAGAGTGTACTGAGCTCAGAATTCCGCTTCTCGTGATAAATGCCGTGAAGGCGACGAAGACCATCGAAAGATAGGCAAAGAACTCTTTACCCTTCCTCGCATGTAGATATGCGGTTAAAGACAGCCAGGGAAGCAGTGAAGAGTTTTCAACAGGATCCCAACCCCAGAAACCACCCCAGCCGAGTGTTCTGTAAGCCCACCATCCACCCAAAACGATTCCAGCAGTCATCAACGCCCAGGAGAGCCTTGCGAGATTCCTGTCCTCGATCCCAGTGAGATGGGATGCGAACATGCATGCGACGAGGGCGTAGCCAAAGAAGACTAGGGGAGGATGGATTATCATTTCAGGTGTTCTCAGCAGGGGATTCATCCCGAGACCGTTGCTGTATTTAAAAGCGAGAACTTCGAAGGGGTTGGAGAATAGGAGCATGAGGAGCAGAAAGAAGCAAATTGCCGTTAGAACCGCAAGAGCTTTTGCCTTTCTCACATCCTTTTTGCCGTAGTTAGTAAAAATTGAGGCAACAAGGAGACTTGCAAAGGCCCAGAGAAGCAGAGAACCCTCTTTTCCAGCCCATAGCGCTCCGATCTTGTATTCAACGCTCATCTCCCTCTGAGAGTAGGCGTAGACGTAGTAGATCGAAAAGTTGTCAGTGAGCAGATAATGGAGGAGCAGAAGCATTGCTGCAAAGGAAAGCGAAAAGGAGGCGTAAAGGAAAACCTCGGCGAATTCGGCTAAATTCAGCTTCCTCGTGGCTAATGCGAATAAGATCGAAGATAAAGCCGAGAAAAGTGCTGAAAAAAGCAAAAGTTCAAATCCAAACAATTAATCACCCCTGTACTCCGTGTGACACTTGCTCAGCAGTTCCTTAACGTAAAATGTCCCGTTTATCCAGTCTCCGGTTGCGATCACTTCTTCCCCCGCTATTTCTCCTCTGTAAACCGCCCTGATCTTCGAGTTTCCGTCTGTAATGTAGAAGTAAGTAAGGCCATCTTCCTTCGTTACATTTTCAACTCTACCGCCTACCGCAACGTTTTCGGCTTTTTCCAGCTTCAGTAAATCCGAAGCTGTGAGTGTCGATGACAGGCTGTGGTAGAGCGTGAAGGCTGCAAATGCGGCGAACGCGATCAGCAGAAGTAGCGAAACCCTCGGCATGTGGAGCCGTCGTGAAAAGATTATAAAGTTTTTTGGAAAAGTATTCAGCCAAACTGCTCAATGACCTCCCTGAGGTAGATCTTGTGCTGTCCAAGCTTGCCACCGTAATTTCCTGCGGAAAGCTTTAAGACGCC
>CAZZIT010000005.1:0-4125 GCA_964654365.1 uncultured archaeon | reverse complement strand
GAGCTTGCGAGGTTCATAGCCTTTAAACTTGAGGAGATGGACAGGGAGAACATTATAAGGCTGAAGAAGCTCAAGATGAAGAAGGCGAAGGGTTAAGCTTTTATAATCCCTGTCTCAACATATTTTCATGAGTTTTGCTGAGCTCAAGGGTCTTTATTTGAAGCTGGGCGGCGAATACAGGGAATTCAAAAAGCTTTCTGGCAATATCGACGTCGGATTTAAGTTCAGCTTTTCCAAAAGGATAAGCGAAGCAGATGTGCAGCTTTTCGGTCTCGTGTCGGGAGACATGAATCCGATACACTTCGACGAGGAATTTGCCAAGACGACGAAATTTGGTGGCAGAGTAGCGCATGGAATGCTCACGACAAGTCTTGTGTCCACAGCTCTCGCAATGCTTCCCGGTACAGTCGTTTTGCTGGAAACCAGCTTTAAGTATACCTCTCCTGTCAGAATAGGGGATCTCGTGACAGCAGAATGTGAAGTCGTTGAGAGGGAGAAGAACAGATTCAGGGTGAATGCGGTCTGCAAGGTTGGAGATAAAGTCGTGGCGGAGGGCTGGGCAAGGATCCTTTTATGGTGATCGAGATACTCAGAGAGAAAAATGCTGACTTCTTCGTCCAGCACTCTGGAAATGCTAACTTCTTCTATGCAACCAAATTCAGAAGTAGCGCTTCGATGCTTTACATCGTTGGCGTCGACGGCACCGAATTGCTGATCCTCCCGGAAATGGAGCTCGGAAGAGCTCTCAGGGAGAGCAGGGTAAAGGAAATAGCGAGCATCGAAAAACTCGGGTATGAGGAAAAATTTAAGGAATTTGGAAACCCGAAAAAGGCCTTTGCGGAAATCCTTGTGGAGAGACTGAAGGAGGGAAGAGCAAAGAAAGTGTTAATTCCAGCAGATTTTCCCGCATTTCTGGCCTTTGAACTCCAGAAGAGCTTTGAGGTGGAAGTGGTTGAAAATCCTTTTTTAAAGCTTAGGGCCGTGAAAAGGGCAGAAGAAGTTGCTAAAATCAGGCAAAACTGTGCAACGCTCCTTAAGGCCTTCGAGAGATTTTCAAGAAGGCTAAAACCACGAAAGGACTTTACTTGCGAATTCGCTCGAAGTATCATCGAGAAGGAGCTGTACTCGCTTGGCCTGATAGCTGAGGAAACGATTTGCTCCACAGGAAAGCTCTCCGCAGACCCGCATGAACTGGGAAGGGGGAATGTTGAGGATCACCTGCTCGTTGATGTCTTTCCTAAGAACCGGACCACAGGATATTACGCAGACTTCACGAGAACAATCTTGATTCGTAAAAACGCGGAAATCGAGGAGATGCTGAGGGCAGTTATTGAAGCTCAGAGGAGCGCAATTTCGATGCTGAGGGAAGGCGTAAACGGAAGAGAGGTCCACAATGCGGTAAAGGATTGCCTGAAAGCCTACGGATTCAAGACTAAAAATGGAGAAGGTTTCATACATTCTACGGGGCATGGAATTGGCCTTGAAGTTCATGAAGAGCCAAGAATTGGCGATGTTGATGTTGAACTTAAAAGCGGAATGGTCGTCACGATCGAGCCAGGACTTTACTACAAAAAATTGGGCGGGGTGAGGGTGGAAGACGTGGTGCTAATAAGAAAGAACGATTGCGAAATTCTTACACCTTACGAGAGCTTTTTGGGAATTATGTAGTCCTTTGGCGCTGTTTCAATGTTTTCTAAATACTTTCGGAGCACCTTGGGGATCTCAACCCTGCCATCCTCGAGCTGGTAGTTCTCGATGATCGCAGTTATAGCCCTCGTTGTGGCTATCGCCGTTGAGTTCAGGGTGTGGACAAAACCCTTGCTCGGCATTCCCTTTTTCTCGGCAAACCTTATGTTCAGCCTGTAGCTCTGCCAGTCCGTGCAGTTGCTGCATGAAACCATCTCTCTGTAAGTGGCCTGAGATGGCATCCAGGCTTCGAGATCGTATTTCTTCGCAGCAACCACTCCAAGATCTCCCGTGCAGATGTTCACAACTCTGTAGGGTATCCCCAAGCCCTGCCAGAGCTTTTCGGCATTCTCTAATAGCTTTTCATGCCACTCCCAGCTTTGCTCGGGTAAACAGAAAACGAACTGCTCTACTTTATTGAACTGATGGACTCTGAAAATTCCCTTCGTGTCTTTTCCGTGTGCTCCAGCCTCCTTTCTAAAGCAAGGACTGAAGCCTGCATATAGCAATGGAAGCTCGCCCTCTTCAAGAGTCTCGTTCATGTGCATCGCTGCAATTGCATGCTCGCTCGTCGCGATAAGGTGCAGGTCCTCACCCTCGATTTTGTAAATGACATCTTCAAAATCGCTGAAAGCAGTTACGCCAGCATAGGCTTCTTTTTTCAGCATGAATGGGGGGAGTAGAATTTTGAATCCCTTTTTGGATAGGAAGTCTAAGGCGTAAAGCGTTAAGGCAAAGTCCAGCCAGAGAAGGTCGCTTAGCAGAAAATAAAATCTTGAACCTGCAATCTTGGCTGCCCTTCCAATATCTGCCCAGCCGAAAAGCTCCACTGCGTCTGCATGGCCCACTGGCTTAAAGTCCGTGACCTCATACTCGGCCATACCCTTAGTGACGTCCAGAAACCGATCAACATCTTCGAAGTATACCTTTGCCTTACCCCAGTAGCGTACGGGAACGTTATCATTCTCATCCCTGCCAACTGGAACGCTCTCATGAACTATGTTTGGAATTGAAAGCAGAACACTTTCAAGTTCGCATTCGAGTCTCTTCAATTCCTCCTCTGCCTTTTTTGCCTCCTCGCTGATCCTCTTTGCCTCCTCTATGAGCTTTGGTTCTCTGTTTTCTTTTAAAAGCTTTGAAAGCTCATTTCTCTTCTTTCTAAGTGCATTTGTTTCCTTGAGCTTCTCTCTCCAGGCTTTGTCGAGTTCCAATGCCTTTTCTACGATCTCAACATCCATTCCTCGCCTTCTTAGGGATTCGTAAAGGATGTCCGGATTTTCTCTCAGAGCTTTCAGTATGCTCCACATCAAGCAAGCTTTGGCATTGCGGTTATAAAAATGCACCGAACAGCATGGCAGTAAAGATGGCAGAAAGTGTAATGCTCGCAAGCTTGTACATTTTCCTCGCCTTTTCCTTTTTTGGAGATTTGTAGAATCCGATAACTTTCGCGAGGTAGATCAGAATTGCAGGAACTCCGATTGCCAGGTAAACAGGAGAGAGCGGAATTGCGAAGTAGATTGCGAATGAAAGAAGAAGCATCAGGAAAGTTGCAAGGGCGATGGCAAGTGAAGTTTTCTTCATCCCAACAACTAGGGGGAGCATGGGGATTCCGGCAGTTCTGTAGTCCTCCTCGTAGTGCATGGCGATGAACCATATGTGTGATGGGATCCAGAGGAGCACGATGCCCGCGATTAAGAATCCAGGTAAGCTGAAACCTTCAATCGCGACCCATCCAGCCAAGGCTGGCATCGCTCCCGCAAATCCGCCGACGATAACAGAGTATGGGCTTTTCCTTTTTAACATGACAGTGTAAACGAGAATGTCGAAAAACAGGCCCAGAAATAGCACGAATCCAAATTCAATGCTCACCTGCAACGCTAAGAGAAAGCCTGAAGTGAAAAGAAGCGATCCGTAGGCTGCACAGGCCTTCGGGCTGAGTTCTCCTGAGGGAACAGGCCTCTTTCGCGTTCGCATCATCAACGCATCTATGTCCCTGTCGATCCACATGTTGAGCGCGGTCGTGCCCGAAATTGTCAGAAAGGTTGCAAGAAGGCACACCGGCAAAGTCTCGCTCCTTCCACCAGAAACTGCAAAACTCACTATAAATGTTATCATCAGGAGTAAAGTCTGCTTGGGCTTGATCACTTCAAGCAGTGCTGTGGGATTCACGTTTCGAATTCGCTGTCCGAGTAAAATAATTTTTTATTCTTGCGCGCTATAACTTGGACACCTTTGTTCACTTTAATTTTCGTCTGATTTCAAGGGGGTGAAGCCTGAAGAGGGTTTCGGTGATCTCCCTCCCTTTCAATCCCCGTTTTCAGGGGACATGCAATGCAAGTCGAGAAAGCAGTCAACCCCTTTCTCCCACTTTTTAAGCCCCTTGCACTGACATCTTACTCACCAAGGAAACATTCTCAAGCAATTGCTTTATATATTTAA
>CAZZIT010000004.1:0-2529 GCA_964654365.1 uncultured archaeon | reverse complement strand
ATTTTTTGAAGCAATGCACATCGTAGCCTTTTCTCTGCTTCTATTCTTGCTGCCCTTCACGAGGGTCACGCACTACATTGCAGTCCTCTTCACGCATCTCGTGCTATGGGATGACCGTGATGCGGGAGTAGTTCAGGAACTCAGCAGTGCAAGGAGCTCGAGAGTCAGGTGGGCAAACTGCGCAAATCCCGAGCTTAGCTGGGAGGAAATCGCGCGAAGATAGGATATGAAGCTCTCAGACTTTGCGCGAAAGGAAGGAAAGCTCGCAGATCTCGAATCAGGTCTGATGGAGCTTCCAGAGCCATATGGTAAAATCTCAGATCGCATTTCCCATTTGAAAGAAGCTGAGGGCTACGCTTCCGATCTCGATGGGATCGTTGCGGTAGATCTCAAATGGAGACCGAAGGGTGAAGAGGAGGAGAAGGAACTCGTTTCCAGATTTCTTAAGGGTCTTGAGAAGCTTCTCGACCGCGAAGCGAACTGGACTTTTCTTTATCCATTGAAGCTTTCGCTCGATTACTGCACACGCTGCAAATCCTGCTCCAACGCCTGCCACGTTTACCTTGGCTCAGGGAAGAAGGAAATCTACCGCCCCACCTTTCGGGCTGAGGTTCTGAGAAGGCTTGTAAATCGGATGAAGGGCAATTTGAGAGCAAAATTCTCCGGAGACATCGAGGTCAACGCAAGGCTGATTCTAAGGCTCGCAGAGCTTGCGTATCGCTGCAATCTCTGCAGGAGGTGCACGCAGTTCTGTCCCTTGGGAATTGACAACGCACTGATAACGAGGGAGATCAGGAAGCTCTTCTCGCAGGAACTCGGAGTGGCTCCGGGAGCCATTTATGAGAGCACGGAGAAGCAATTTCGACTCGGCTCTTCGGCGGGCATAAAGCCAGAGGCGTTCAGGAACATCGTGAAGTTCGTCGAGGAGGAGCTGTATGAAAGGACAGGGAAGAGGATAAGGATTCCCGTCGATGAAAAAGGTTCGGAAATCCTTCTGATACACAACTCTGGAGATTTTCTGAGCAGAATTGAGAACGTGATGGCCTTCGCGGTGATCTTTGAGGAGGCAGGAGTTGACTACACGCTCAGCAGCGAGGCCTTTGGATACGATGCCGTGAACTACGGCGCTTGGTTCGATGATGTACAGCTTTCTAGAATTGCCTCAAGGCATGCCGAGGCTGCCATCAGGCTTGAAGTCGGGAAGATCGTTGTCGGCGAGTGCGGGCATGCCCACAAGGCAATGATCGCGCTTGCCGATCGAATCCTTCCAGAAGATTGCAGAATTCCGAGGGAAAGCTGCATCCCCCTGCTCGAGGAGCTGGTGAGAAAAAGGCTCAACATTGATTCGAGCAGAAACGATTTTGCTGTAACGCTGCACGATCCCTGCAACATCGTTCGAAATCTCGGCATCGTTGAGCCACAGCGGAGAATTCTTCGCAGGATCTGCGGGCAGTTCAGGGAAATGGAGCCTTCTGGGGTTTACAACTACTGCTGCGGCGGGGGTGGAGGATTGGCGGTGATGAATTCCCTGAACTTCCCCGAATTCAGGAACAAGGTCTCCGCAAGGATGAAGTTCTCCCAGATACTCAAAGCATTCAGGGACTCTCTCGGGCCAAATAGCAGAAACATTGTTGTTGCGCCATGCAGCAACTGCAGGTCAACACTTAGGGATCTCTTCGAGCATTACAAGGCTAGGGAAATCTGCGGTATCGGTTACTGCGGACTTGCGGAGCTGGTAGCGAATTCCATGGTAGAATTCGTATCTTTCTTGGAATTCTAAGCCTTGAAAGGTAAGAAGGCATCTTTTTGAAAATGCGATTTCTGGCCATGCAGGCAAATTTGCACTCTTTTTTAATCCAGTTCGTCAATCGCAGTAAAATATATCACCATTGAACAAAAAGTTTAAATACTTTAAATGCCCACGATTTTAAGGCGGCGGGGTAGCCAAGGCTATACTCCGTCCGCCAAATCGCAGGATTTATATAGTAGGAAGTGAAGGAAATGCGGAAGGAGGGTGAGATGATGAAAAGGTATGGATTGATAGGGTTGATGCTGTTGGTGATGTTAGTGACTCCAGCGATGGCGCAAACACTAAACCAGGGTCCAATTTCTAATACTACTTTGGCAATAACATCAATGAAGCTTTCAGATACGAACTACACCTACGGCACCGATGTAGAGCTAACGGTAACTTGGGGCTACTACAAGGCCGAAGATTACGGTACAAGGTACATCGCAATAATTGACTGGAGCACATACACGACGAAGGTAAATGTAGGCGGGGTCTTTTCAGTAGCAGAAGCTTCAGATCCATCGAATTACAAATGGCTCATAGCACTGCCAGAAGGTGGAGATTCTAAGACTTACTCGATAAACACAGCGGAGAAGGAAATGTTCCCAAGCTACTACGTGGTTGTTGTGTTTAACAGCACTGGAGCGTATGATGACAGGCTTGTATTTATCGTGGAACCAGTTGCTGGCAAACCATACGTCAGCATCAGCGTCACGCCGATGACTGCAGCGCTCGGA
>CAZZIT010000003.1:0-2173 GCA_964654365.1 uncultured archaeon | reverse complement strand
AAATCGACGCATTCGACTCCAAGCTAAAGCAGACCCTGACGTCGTAATATGGAACCCTGCAGCTCTCGTTTCTAATCGAGACCTGCGCGTTTTCTGCTCTGATCTTCAGCACGACGAAACCAAAATCTATCGATTTCTCTCCCGTAACGGTGATGTTCCCGTAATCCTCAGCCCTTGAAACCCTTAAAGTCTTCGTGACCGAGCTGTAAAGGCCCCCCTCGTCGTAAACGGTGAGTTTTATCTCGTAATCTCCCTCTTTTTCGAATTTGTAGGTCACAACCTTTCCCCTCAGCTCTATCCAATCTATTTGCCATAAGTATTCCACGATTCTTTTTCCTCCGAAAGCGAATGATTTTGAGGCGTTGAAAACAACTTCTTGACCGACGTAGGGATTAGCTGGATTGAATTCGAAGTCAGCGATTGGAGGAATATTTTCCTCCCACTTCACGTTAACATGAATTTCGTATTTTGGACCAATCCTGATCTTTATGCTGTAAGGAGAGCTTTCGGGCTTTTCATCCATGCTTTTCGAGAAGTACCAGATGACCTCATCGTTTGGATAAACCCGATATTCGGTCGCAGATATTCCTGGCATTGGCTTGTTTGGATAGTTCACCCAGTACATCCAGCCAGAAGTCTTTCCAAGGCTTCCAGTACAAACACCACGAATGCAGTCGACGAAGATCCCCCAATCCGTAAGTTTTGAGGAGCAGGGATATCCAAGCATTTCGCATGCTTTTTTCAGTGCACCGTAAGCCGTTCTCCAGCTTATCTTCTTCCCGTGTTCCTCGAAGCTCCCGTCAGGAAGTATATTTTGTGGGATCTCGGGGTATATAAATGGCTTGCATTCTCTTATCCTAACAATTTTGCTGGCCTCTTCTTTTTCGGAAATTGCGGTGATCAGCAAATCCCCGTTTATCGTAGGAAGGAAAGTCACTGGGCCCTCAATAGTGCTTGCATAAATCGGAACACCGTAGTTCATCCTCAGCACAAGAAAACTTGGCTGATCTGTGGAGATGATGACTTTTTCATTGACGCATTCTCCCGAAACCTGAATTTCGAGAGCGCATGCGGGGATTATTAATAAAATCAGGAGAAGGGCCGATTTCATCTAACCTCCACCTCTATCGGGCCGAAGAAAGATACGAGTTTATCCGGATACTCTTCAAGCCTGTATATTCCTGCATAAAGCTTGTAAGTCCCTGCCTTGACCTGCTGTGGAACTGCAACTATGGCTGGGACCCTGAGATCGCCCTTAGAGTGGAAAGTGGCAACTCCAGCGATGCTATCGCCCTCAGCGTTTATCCCGCTTAAAACGAGAACATACCATCCCTCGATGGTTGAGACGTTCACGAAAGCCGTAATGTTACCTCCTCTCGCCCCTGGGCTGATTGAAACGCTTTCGATTCCAGCTGGCCTCACAGCGACGTTAATCCTTATCATCGTGCTCGCATTCTCTGGTGTTTCAAAGCCTGTGCCGTAGATCAGGTATAGAGTATCTCCATCGCTCATCTCCACTTTGTCCATTGCAGACCAGGGCATCTCGGAATTAATGTAGTAAGTCCAGTAAAGGTTGCTCAACCCCATTGCTGATTTTAAGAGCAGACCTAAGCTTGAATACCAGGAGTCGTTCAGCCTGTAGCTAAAGCCGATCTCAGCCCCATCAGCCCTTGAGCCTGAGCTTGCAAAGTGCAGAGCTCCGAGGGCGGATGTTCTGCTGATACTGTATTCATTTCCATTTACCCTTTCGGTATAATTGCCTGGATAAAGGGTAACGTTGAGCTCCACGGTTCCAGAGGAGTTGAAGCAGTAAACGAAACCCGAGTCGGCACCTATGAAAAGCTTTTCTTCGGCAATTACCGGAGAGGACATTATGTTGTAGAATGCATCTCTGCTGGGCGGAACAAGCCTGTAAAACCAAAGAAGCTCTCCAGTGCTGAGATTCAGAGAATAAAGCGTTCCATATTGCGTGTTTGTCGCAAAGTAAATTCTGCCTCCATGGATTGCAGGGGTTGAATCGACCTTTCCTTCAGTCGGAAATTCCCACACTAATTCTCCATTCGTGGAGTTGAAGCAGGAAACGCCATTTTTTCCACCAAGACAAACCAGTCCGCCTGAAAGAACTGCATTGGAAATCGTTCCATTAAAGCTTCTGTTCCAGATGATTTCTCCG
>CAZZIT010000002.1:0-9504 GCA_964654365.1 uncultured archaeon | reverse complement strand
TTCCTGAGTTCTTCCTACTGCAAATGCTGGGATTATAGCGTGTCCTCCACGTTCCACAGTCTCAACAACGCTTTCGACGAACTTTTTCTCGAGCTCTTTTCTGTTGGGATGCTCGACTCCGTAGTAGGTGCTCTCTATTATTAGAATGTCCGACTCGGGAAAGCTCGTGTCAGCTTTTTCGAGCAACCTTGTTTCCTCCAGCTTTATATCTCCAGAGTAAAGTACACTGATATCATTTCTCAGGTGAACGATTGCACTTCCTGGCACGTGTCCAGCGTTGAAGAATTCTACTTCGAAGCCTGCAACTTCCACTGGCTCGTTGTAGCCAATCTCGTAGCAGTTGCTTTCAAACTGCCTCAGCTCTTTTTTGGAGAAAGGAGGGGGTTGCATCACGTTTAGAGAGTCAGAGAGCAACACTCTCGCGAGATCAACGCTCGGAGGGGTCAGGTAGACCTTTGGATCGTAGTACATCAAATTCGGCGCAAACCCAACGTGATCAAGATGAGCGTGAGAAACTAAAATTGCCTTCGGAGTGTATTCCAGTGGAAATTCGGGCGGAGAAGAAGGTTTTATCCCATAGTCTAAGACTACAGAGTCAACTGCCACCGCGGATCGCCCGACTTCTCCACAACCTCCAAGGAACTTTATAGTCGACACTTCATTAAATACTAAGGGCTGAAATATATCTCTTTCGTTTGACTTGCACCCGAAGGCGACAGATTTTAAAAATTGAATATGGAAAACTTTTTATATTGGATAACGATTAATTTTCTTCAGGTGAGGTGGTAGGATGAGGGAGATCTGGGCCACGAGGGTTGGATTCGTTCTTGCAGCGATTGGTTCTGCAATAGGTCTGGGAAACATATGGCGTTTCAGCTACCTTGCACATGCAAACGGTGGTGGAGCGTTTCTGATCCCCTACTTCGTAGCTCTGTTCGTCACAGGCATAAGCCTGCTGATGGTCGAATTCGCCTTGGGGCACAAGTTCAGGGCGAGCGCTCCCCTGGCAATGAGGCAGATCGGCAAAAAATTCGAATGGGTTGGTTGGTGGGCTGTGATTTCGGCGTTCATAATAACTACTTATTACGTCGTCGTCCTCGGTTGGGCTCTCGTTTACTTAGCAAAGTCTTTCACACTCGCGTGGGGAACGGATACCAAATCTTACTTCTTTGGAAACGTTCTGCAGCTTTCCGATTCTCCCTGGAGCATTAGCGGATTCGCCACGGAGGTTCTTTTAGCTGTCGTTATTATATGGCTCATAAACTGGTTCGTAGTTTTCAGGGGTGTGAAGAGAGGAATAGAAAAGGCAAATCTCGTAATGATGCCATTGCTATGGTTCCTCGCGATCATCCTCGTCGTCAGAGCGGTAACACTCCCTGGTGCCTTGGAGGGGCTGGAATGGTATTTAAGGCCCGACTTCTCAAAGCTGGGAGACTACAACATCTGGATGGCGGCTTTTGGACAGATCTTCTTCTCCCTGAGCCTTGCAATGGGTATAATGATCGCCTATGGTAGCTACTTGCCCGAAAAGAGCGACATAGCGAACAATTCCTTTATTGTCGGACTGGCTGACAGCGCTTTCAGCTTCCTGATCGGCTTTGCAGTTTTCGGAACTCTCGGCTACATGGCGTTCGTAACCCAGACCAGCGTTCAGGAAGTTGTTGCAGGCGGAGTAGGGCTGGCATTTATCGTTTTCCCACAGGCTCTAAACTTGATTCCAGGATTCCCACAGCTGGTTGCCGCGATATTCTTCCTAACACTTGTGATCGCTGGTCTGTCTTCTTCGATCTCGCTCGTCGAATCGATAACCTCTTCGCTGATGGACAAGTTCAAGTTGAGCAGAACGAGAGCTGTGAACACTGTGTTTGCTTTGGGCTTTTTGGGCAGCCTTGTTTACACAACAACAGCTGGCCTTTACTGGCTCGACATAATAGACCACTTCATAAACTACTACGGTCTCGTGCTGGTTGCCTTGCTTGAAGTCATAGCTGTTGCCTGGTTCTTCAAGCTACACTCGCTCAGGGAGCACATAAACGCTATCTCGGAGATAAAGATCGGGCGCTGGTGGAATTGGTCCCTGAAGTATGTCACAGTTCTCGTGCTTGCCGCACTCTTGCTTCTCGATATCTGGAACAATCTGCAGAAACCCTACGGAGACTACACGGTCGATGTTATTGGCACAGGAATTCTGTTCATACTGTTCGGAATGCTCGTCTCAGCTGCCCTAACGCTCAGGAGGGGTAAGGATGTCGCTTGAGGCAATAGCATTCGCAATCTTTGGCTTTTCGGTTCTCTACGGCGGGCTTGCTTATTTCCTGTACAGGGCAATGAAGGCAAGAAATCTCTAATTTTTTATTTTTAATGGCTTAAAAACGCTGCGATCTGGCATCGAGCCCAGCTAAAGCCAAGGAACTTAGACTGAACACCTCCAAGCTGGTTACCCAGCTTGGCAAGCTTCATCTTGGGTTCTTCAGCCTCTCGCCGGACTCGATCTTGCCTCGCAAAAATTAGTCATCATCAAACTATATAAATCTTTTGCCCGCCTTTATAAAGCAGTCCAAAGATTAAAAATTAAAGTGAGAGCAGGTCTTGGGCAACGTAGTAAGCTCTTGAATGCTTGCAGCTCGGACACTCTTCGGGAGGCTCCTTTCCTATGTGCACATAACCGCATTCGAGGCAGACCCATGCGGTTTCCTTCTCCCTCCTGAAGAACGTGCCGTTCTCGATCTCGCTCAGAATTCTGCGATATCTGCTCTCATGGTGCTCTTCTGCCTTAGCTATTGCCCTCAAATTCTCTGCAATCTCTTTATATCCTTCCTTTTCGGCTTCCTCGGCGAATTTCGGATACATTTCACTTTTCTCGTAATTCTCTCCCTTTATCGCCGATTTTAGGTTCTCCACCGTATTGCCAAGCGTTAGATCCGCTTCAGCCTGCACGGAGATTGTTTCTCCTTTTTTCAGCTTCTGTATTAGCTTGAAGAGCTGACTTGCATGCTCTCTTTCGTTCTCTGCAGTCTCCAAAAAGACCCTCTGCAGAAAAACGTATCCCTCTTCCTTTGCAATCTTTGCATAGAAAGTGTAGCGGTTTCTTGCCATGCTCTCTCCGATGAAGGCCTTGACGAGATTTTCGAGCGTGCTCATGTTTGATCACTCTGCCAAAGTCCGTGAATGTTGCAGTATTCTCTCGCCGAGACCTTCTCAGCCTTCAGGCTGAACTCTGCCATCGGCTTTTCTCCAGGCTTCAGGTGCTTCCTGTAAACGTTGCCATCTGCAAGAATCTCGATCCACTCAATATAGTGCTTTTCCTCCATCGGGTGCGGAACGCTTCCGACCTTAACCACTATCTTTTCTCCAGATCTTTCCACGACTGGCAGGTGCTTCTCCTTGCCTTCTTCGACTTTCTTAACTTCTAAGAGCTTCATCGGCCTGCCGCAGCAGACGAGCTGCCCCTTTCCAGCGTGAAGAACTTCGACTATATTGCCGCAAATCTCGCATTTGTAAACCTGCAGTAATTCGGTCATGGTAGCCACCTCAAACCTTCTTGAATGCAAACCACCAGTCGTAACCTTCGAGTTCACCTTTCTTTATCTTCTCAAGCCTTTCCATCGCATCTTTGACTGTTCTCGCGGGAGGAATTATGACCTTGTCGCCGATAAGCTCATTGTTAGGCCAGTTTGCAGGTATTGCGACCTTCTTCTCATCGCTTATCTGCAAGGCTTTAACCGCCCTCAGGATCTCGTCCATGTTTCTTCCGACCTCCTGCGGGTAGTAGAGTATAAGTCTAACAACGCCGTTTGGATCGACTACAAAGACTGCTCTTACCGTGTTTGTCCCTTTTGCTGAATGTATGAGGCCAAGGAGCTTTGAAACCTCTCCAACGTCATCGGCAATAATCGGGAACTCTATGCTGACCCCGAGTTTCTCTTTTATCCACTCCACCCATTTTATGTGACTGAAGGTCTGATCAATGCTGAGCCCTATGAGTTCGCAGTTGAGCTTTCTGAATTGCTCGTATCTCTTCTGAAAGGCTACAAACTCGGTTGTGCAGACTGGTGTAAAGTCTGCGGGATGTGCAAAAAGCACGAACCATTTTCCAGCGTAGTGTTCTGGCAGCTTCATCTCCCCCTGCGTCGTCTTTACGACAACCTCGGGAAAATTCTCCCCCAACAATATCATACTATCACCCTTGATATGTTAGATTCCTGATATATAACTTTTACTTTCGAATTTCGAACCATAACTTATTAAGCTTTGGATATAGTTTTTACGTGGACGAAAAGGACTGGAAGATCATTCTAAATTTGCTGAGAAACGCGAGAATTTCGAAGACAAAGATAGCTGAAAAGCTTGGCGTGAGCGAAACTGCGGTCAGAAAAAGGATAGAAAAGCTTGAAGAGAGGAGAATTTTGCTCGGGTATAGAGCTATTCTGGACTTCAAAAAAGCGGGATTATTTGTCTCTTTCACGGGCATAGACGTTGAGCCCGAACACATCTGGAAGACGATGAACGCTTTGAAAGAGCTCGAAGAAGTCCTCGCGCTATATCTAACTTCGGGAGATCACACGATACTTGCCGAAATAGTTGCAGGTTCCTTTGAAGAGCTGAACGAGATACACGACAGGATTTCACGGCTTAACGGTGTGAAGAGGATCTGCCCCTCGATCGTTCTTGAAGTCGTGAAGTAGATGAAGTATTTACTTCATTCCATAGAGTGAGGTGGCAGAACTAATGCGTACGAAGTCCAGGGCCAGTCTTTTTGCAGAAAGCTCTTGATTGGATTTCCCAAGGAAATCGAGGAAGACGTAATCAGGACAATCAAACCGAATTGTCAGTTTATGAGAAAACCTCATTTCTTTCAAGACACTTGGAAAGCTTTTCGCACAGATCAACGATTTCTTCTCCCTTTTTAACCTTCAAAATAATCCTTTCTCCAAGACTTCCGTTCTCGATCCTGTTCTTGATTATCCTGAGATACCTCTTCTCCTCATCGTCCGCATTTTCCCAGGCCTTAGCAAAGAGGAGCCTGAGTTCATCCTTCAATTCCGCAGTTCCACTAACCATTGCAGAGTCGAGTTTCTTTAAAAGCTCATCTCTTGGAATTTCCTCAATATTTGCCCTTAAAATGCTTTTTACGAAAGCAGAAAGTGCGACGTCGCTTTTAATGCACTCCTGCTCGTCCATGATCTTTATCTCGATGCAGTTCCTCGAGAATCTGAATATCGCTCCCCTCGAGTTCACCCATTCTCTGCAGAGCACATAACCATCTCTTGCAGCAAGCTCCTCGTAGATATTCCTGAGAATCCTCTTGTATTCCTTAAAACTGCCAACTTTCTCGGGTATCACGTCGTTGCAGATCAGGGGAATCTCCTTTTGATTTATCCGGTAGTAGTGAACCCTTGTGTCCACAAAGGAAATCTTCCCCTCGCACATAGGAGAGGCTGATGCGATAGCGGTGAGGTATGGCAAAAGGATGCGCACCTTGTTGTGCATCTCTATCGCTTCTCTCTCATCGCTGAAAGAAATGTTCAGCTGGAAGCTCTGAATGTTCAGCCAGCCGTGCTGTCTTATGTTGAAAATTCGGTCGTAAGCTTCATACAGGCGCCTATCCCCGTGATCCCAGACTCTCGCCTCTTCGAGCTTTAGCAGCGGATGCATTCCCAAACCAAGAAGTCTGTAATTGTCTATGTAGCTCAGCAGCTCTTCCAAACCGTCCTGCATGACCTCCTCGAATTCTGAGAGGGTTTCAAAAGGCTCCGCCGCTCTGAGCTCAATTACATGCTTCTGCACCTCCTTTCCGACGAATACTCTTCCTAGCCTGACTTCATTGTAAATCCTTCCAGCTATCTTTTTTATTACTTCATCGCTTATCGGTAAAGCCCTAAAGCTCTCGTCGTTTATAGAAAACTCGTGTTCGGGACCGATCATAGATAGTAAAGCATAATAGTGCCGATTAAAACGGTTACGAATGTCAGCGGGAGTCCAACTTTCAGATATTCTCCGAAGCTCAGATTTATTCCGTATCTCTGCGCGGTTTCGGCGACGATTAGATTTGCAACGCTTCCGATCAGGGTAAGGTTTCCGGCGAAGGTTGAGGCCATTGCCAGAATAAGCCAGAACTCTCCATCCTGCTTCGCCAAGGGTAGTGTCATCATCACAAATGGGACGTTGCTGACGAGGTTGCTTCCGACCACGGTTATGAGGCTTGCGGTCAGGTATGAAGCGAGGTCATTTCCGAGGCTGAGTGTGGAAACAAGATAATGGCCGTATTCCCTCTCGAAGGCATGCATTACTATGAAGAGATTGCAGAAGAAGAGCGGAAGTCCACCGTCGACCTTTTCCAGAGCCTTCTTTGGAGGTATTCCGCCTATCAGGAACATTATCGCGGCCCCAATTAGCGCGGAGATCGATACAGGATATATTTCGGCGACGAAAAGGCAGAGGACGAATATAAATACTGCAAGGGTCCTCGTCGCGAGCCTTTTATCGAACTGAACTTCTGCCTTCGAGACCCTAAAATTCCGAAAGTCCTTGCGGTAGAGTGCGTAGATTATGAGGGAGTTCGGGGCTCAGACAGACCGCAATTATTGGCGCGATGTTCTTTGCAAACTCAACAAAGCTCATTCCCGAGCTCATCCCGATTAACATGTTCTGGGGATTGCCGATGATCGTCGCCGCACTTCCTATGTTCGCCGAAGTTGCAAGGGCAATCAGCAGGAGAATCGGATTTATGTTGGAAGCGAGAGCGATTTTGACAACCACGGGAGTCATGAAAACGCAGATCGTGTCGTTTACAAATAGCGCAGAGAGGAAAGCCGATGACAGAATGAGGATTAAGAGGAGCCTTTTGCTGTTCCCAGAAATAGTCACTATACGCATCGCCAAATAGTCAAAGAATCCGGCAAGACCGAGGTATGCTGTGAGCGTCATCATTCCAAAGAGTAAGACAATTGTATGAAAATCGATGGCAGATACGGCTTCATCGAAGCTGAGAACTCCTAAGGAGAGAATCAGGGCTACCCCAACTGTTGATGCTGCCGGCCGGGAGAGGCTAAACTTGCCTACGTTCTGAATAGCTATTAGCACGTAGGTCAGGATGAAGATCAGCAGTGTTATCAGTAGTAGGTCACCGCAAATTAAAAATTTGCTGGATATATAAAGTATTCTCAGTAGAGGATCATAATCGTGTCCCCGGCCGAGACCTTGTCCCCTGGCCTGACCAGAACCTTCTCAACTACTCCCTCGAATGGCGAGGAAATCTGGTTTTCCATTTTCATTGCCTCGATTACGGCAACACTTTCACCCACTTTAACGTTGTCTCCTTCTTTCTTGAGAATTTTCGTCACGATTCCAACCATTGGCGCCTTTATTGCTTTTTCAACCCTTCTTTGCTCTTTCTTGGCAATCTCGGGGGCTTTGGCTTTAATTTCGAGGCTCTGACTGAGTTCGATCAAAGCCCTTTTTCCGTTCACCACCACCTCGAACTGCGTGGGCGAGACCTCGATCACGTCTACCTCGAATTTTCTCTTTCCAACGAAGACGCTGTACCTCAATCTCTCATCCTCCCAGATAGTTTCCACATCTTCGGCGTCTCCTCAATCTCCACCAGGTTTTCCTTTTCCCTCAGGTAACGGTGAATTGCAACAACCGCGGCGAGAAACTCTTCAGCCTCCATACCCATCACTTCGTTGAACGCTTCTTAGAGGGGATCTTTTTCCTTTTGCTCTCCAAAATCCTCAGCGAGGATACAAGCTTAACTCTCGTGAACCTCGGATCCACGATGTCGTCCACAAAACCCATCTCAGCGGCGTTGTATGGATTCGCGAATTTTTCCCTGTATTCTCTTAGCTTCTGCTCCCTCATCTTTGCCTTGTCCTCTGCCCTCTCAATTTCCTCCCTGAAAATAGTCTCCACGGCCCCCTCTGGTCCAATTACGGAAATCTCTGCCGAAGGGTATGCAAAAACGAAATCAGCGCCCAGATGTTTGCTTCCCATTGCTATGTAGGCTCCACCGTAGGCTTTTCTAACGATGAAGGTTATCAGGGGAACCGTGACCTCGCTGTAGGCTGAGATCAAATAAGACCCGGCTCTGATTATCCCTCCAAATTCCTGCTCCACCTCAGGCAGGAAGCCCGGAACGTCGACAAAGGTTACGATCGGGATGTTGAAGGAATCGCAGAATCTCACAAACCTGCGGATTTTGTCGCATCCCTTGAGATCAAGACAGCCCGCGAGGCTTCTTGGATTGTTTGCAACGATTCCAACAGTTCTGCCGTCGATTCGACCAAAGCCGACAGTGACGTTTGGTGCATAGCTTTCCAGCACCTCAAAAAATTTTCCTCCATCTAAAATGCATTTCAAAACTTCTCTCATATCGTATGGCTTCACAGGATCGTCGGGTACGATTTCAGCTATTTCAGGAGTCAATCTCGATGGAGAATCGCTAACTTCTACCTTTGGCGGATCTTCGAGGTAATTGAGGGGCAAATAGCCTAATAGCTCTCTAATAAGTCTGAGGGCATCGAGGTCGTTTTCTGCAACGATGTAACAGTTTCCGCTCCTGCTTGCATGGGCTTGATAGCCTCCAAGCTCGTATTCCGAAATGTCCTCCTCCAAAACAGCTCTTATGATTTGGGGAGGATTCACGAATGTGTAGCAATTTTGAGACTTGCTCATTATCACGAAATCCCCGAGCGCTGCGGCAAAAGCCATTGGACCAATGCAGGGGCCAAGAATTGCGCTTATCTGGGGTATGACTCCACTTGCAAGAGAGCTACGATAAAAGACCTCTCCGAAACCACCCAAAGCTCCAATTCCCTCCTGAATCCTTGCCCCCATGCTGTCATAGAGTCCGATTATGGGTATTCCGAGCTTCATCGCAAGGTCGAAGAGTTTCGCGATCTTGAGCCCGTGAACTTCTCCGAGAGTGCCATCGAGCACCGTGAAGTCCTGGGCAAAAACGGCAACGGGACGTCTGTCTATTGTCCCATAACCAGTAATGACATTCTCAGTCTCATATCCGATTCCCTTTGTGAAATTGTTCACTTCAACAAAGCTACTGGGATCGAGGAGGATTTCGATCCTCTCCCTCGCAGTTAGCTTGCCCAATTCATGCTGCTTTTCCATACTCTTCTCGTCCACCCGTTTGATCCTTTCCTTCTTTGCGATTAGCTCCCGTAAGATTTCTTTCCTCATCTTTCATCCCCTGCACTCTGGGATTGAGTCCAATAAATTTATTCTTTTCGCACGGAAACCTTCATAAATTCGGTGGGCAAAATTCTACCGCCGATGAAGGATACTGAGGGCCCTGACCAGCCGCGGGATTGAGCTCACGCAAGTGCGAGCTATGATGATCCCTTCGCTCCCTCAGGGTACAGTAGGATTCTTATTTCCGTTTTCCGATGGCTGAGTGTGAAGCTCGCTGTAACGGGACCGCCCGGGATCGGGAAGACAACTCTGTGCCTGAAAGTCTGGAAGGCCTTGAAGGGGAAAAGGAAGGTTTCGGGT
>CAZZIT010000001.1:0-2637 GCA_964654365.1 uncultured archaeon | reverse complement strand
TATCACATTTCCGATACGAACGTGAACAAGGGAAAGGCTTTGGAATTCATAGCAGACCATTTGGGAATACCAGCAAAGGATTTCGCGGTAATTGGAGATTCTGAAAACGATATAGAGATGTTTAGGGTTGCTGGATTTAGGATTGCTGTTGCGAACGCGGATCTCAGGCTTAAAGAGCTTGCGGATCTCATAACGCCTTCAAACGATGGCGATGGAGTTGTTGAAGCTCTGGAGTTTCTGAGGCTAATTTAGCCGTCAGGAGGTTCAATTCGCCCCTCTTTCCAAGAATTATTTCCATTGCCTCCTCAATTTTTCTCGAAATTTCGGCTGACGGCTTTAGATCTCTTTTGAGTTTCACGTTTTTGCAGAAGTCGTCAACGTAGACGAAGAATTCCTCGCCATCGAACTCAAATGATGCTC
Source organism: uncultured archaeon (assembly GCA_964654365.1). Lineage (GTDB taxonomy): Archaea > Halobacteriota > Archaeoglobi > Archaeoglobales > Archaeoglobaceae > WYZ-LMO2. The sequence goes on along the minus strand of CAZZIT010000001.1, from coordinate 2,217 downwards.
TCTCATCCCCTCTTTTTAGGATCGAGAAGGGATAGAGTTTGCATGCAATGGGCTTCGAGTTCCCCAAGGAGCAGAGAGTTCCTTTCTGGAAGGGGCAGAGCTTTCCGAGCTTCTTTATGTAAAACCTTCCGGCTCTCTCCTCGATCAGCCCAGTCCCTCTGAGCTTCAGGTATTCGTATGCCCTCAGCCTTACTCGATACTCCTTGCAGCAATCGCCGCACGCATCGCAGTGCCATGAAGCGACGAGCCTCCATGGCACGTGCATAGCGAAAATAAGGCTCTGAATTTAAACTTCTTGCTCCTCATTCCCTCATGGGATAGAGTTTTATTTTTCTTCGTGGACTTAGAGCATGGAAAAAAGGATTAAGGAAAATCTGCTCGCCGATGGGATAGGGCAGATCGCCGAAAAAGACCTGGATTTCGCTGAAAAGCTGGCTGAGAGCATTCAGGATAGCGAAGCAAGGGTCATGGCTTTTCTCAACCTTTACAAGGTATCAAAGAAGAAAGAATTCGTTGAAAAAGCTTTGAAAGCAGCCAGGAGCGATGAGGACTTACTGAGAATAGTCGAGGCATGCAGCATTGATGTTGTGGAGTCGATCAGGGACAGCTACAGGAGAGATTTAGCTTACGCTTCTCTTTTCGAAAGAACGGGCAGTTTAGAGTATCTTGAAAGGATCTCTGACGAGAGAATATCCTCTGCGAGCATGAAGAGAGTCTCGGAAAAGCTCTCTTTTCCGGAAAGCCTTGAATTTGCAAAGCGCATTCCAGATCCCCACTACAGATGTCTCGCTCTCGTGCAGATTTCGGAGAAAGAAGGGATTGACTTGAGAAGCGAGATCGAAGAGTCCCTCAATAAAGTGGGGAATATCTGGCTGCAAAAGTGGTTGCGGGCTCGGCTGAGCGAAAAATGGTGATACCATGCGATCTCAGACGAAGTGGGGAATTGGCTTCGTAATACTTGGACTGCTGATCACACCTCTCCTCTTCCCCTTCACACTCCTTTACTCTATCCCGCTTCTCGGCATAGGGCTAACGTTAATCTTATTTAGGCGGAGAGAGGAAATCATAGAAAAACCCTGAGGTGTGGAAACGGCGTAGTCTTTGGAAACACGGTCAGGGCAAAGCACATAGGCAAGGACATTTCTGCCCTGTTTAAGAACATAGTTGGTGGTGAAATTCAGGAATACACTGAAATGCTCTCAGATGCGAGAAAGGAGGGCGCTTAACAGGCTAATAAAGGCTGCAAAAGATCTTGGGGCTGACGCCGTGATAAACGTTCGTTTTACAACCTCTCAGACAATGGCCGGGGCAGCAGAGCTCCTTGCATATGGAACTGCTGTTAAGCTGAAAAAGAGGTTTTAGCTCAAATTCAAGAAAACGTTAAATTCTTGCACCCGCAAATCTCTGGCATGAGGAGGTCTTTGCTCGACATTCTTGCATGTCCTAAGTGCAAGTCTGATCTCGAGCTCGAGGTTCTCGAGGAAAATGAGGAGGAAATAGTAACTGGAAAACTCATCTGCAGGAAATGCAACGTTTTTTATCCGATAGAAGACGGGATACCCAACTTTCTGGTGTAGCTATGAAATTCATCGTCGTCACTGGAGGAGTGATGAGCGGCCTCGGCAAGGGGATCACTGCAGCATCCATAGGCAGGCTCCTCGTCGACTTGGGCTATCGAGTTGTTCCGATAAAAATTGACCCTTACATAAACATCGATGCAGGCACGATGAATCCATTTCAGCATGGCGAGGTCTACGTGCTGAAGGACGGCACCGAGGTCGACCTAGATCTTGGTCATTACGAGCGCTTCATCGGCTTAGAGCTTACAGGAGAGCACAACATAACCACTGGTAAGATCTACAGGCGCGTTATCGAGAAAGAAAGAAGGGGAGAGTATCTGGGGCAGACCGTGCAGATAATTCCGCATGTGACAGATGAGATCAAAGCATGGATAAGGGAGGTTGCGAGGAAGACGGATGCGGAGATATGCCTAATCGAAGTCGGGGGCACGGTTGGAGACATAGAGAGCATGCCCTTCCTTGAGGCGATAAGGCAGATTAGGAACGAGGAAAGGGATGGGAACTTCCTGCTCGTTCACGTCACGCTGATCCCGCTCGATGCAGGAGGAGAGCAGAAGACGAAGCCGACTCAGCACAGCGTCAAGGAGTTGAGAGAGCTTGGACTGTATCCCGACGTGATCGTCGGAAGGTGTAAGGA